>JAZRFO010000206.1:0-2167 GCA_045643685.1 Acutalibacteraceae bacterium | reverse complement strand
AAAAAATGTTCAAAATTTTCAAAAAATTAATAGTTTTTCGTATTGCATTTTATATAGTAATACTGTAAAATTTAAAATGAATTTGGATATCCTTTTTTTGTAAGAATATCCACAAAAAAGAAAAGAGATTAAAAATGGATTTTACTAAATTTCATTGCCCTGTTTGTAACAATACTTTTACCGAAAATGATGATGTGGTAGTATGCCCCGAATGTGGTACACCCCACCACCGTGAATGCTACAAAAGTGCGGGTAAATGTTTTAACGAAAATTTACACGGAACAGATAATTCCTTAACCGAAAATTATAAAAATCCCGAGGAAAAAAAGACGGAAAAAATCCCCCATATTAAAGAGGACGAAACTAATAAGGAAAATTCCGAAAATCCTTTTAAAATCAACGGAAACGGAATTCCCGGTTTTATAAAATTCAGTTCTGTTCAGGACCATTTAATCGAGGGAAAACACTCCTCTCTTTTTGAGGCTGCAGTGGGAAAAAATCAGAATTATTATTTGCCCAGATTTACAGTTATGAGCTCATTAAACAAGGGTTTTTCATTCAATTTTGTTGCTTTTTTTGCCCCTCTTGCCTGGTCTTTATACCGTAAAATGTACAAGATTTCTGCATTGATTTTTGCAGGATATTTACTATTTTTCGGTCTTAGTTTTTACCATATTTATTCCAATACCGATTTCATTACTTCCTTTGAAAAATGCTATGAGGAAGCAATTGAAAACCCCGAAGCATATTCAGATTATGAGGCATTACTCAGCGAAGGAAATGAAGACGAATTAACCGATGCACAAAAACGTCTGAAAAATGCAATAGAGGGCTTTACTGCACCTATGTATCTGGCTTTCCTTTCATTTGCCGTGCGCTATGCTCCTAAAGTTGTTATGGGTATTTTAGGTAACAAAATTTATCTTAAAAAGCTCTGTAAAAACATTGATAATGCGGAGAAAAAAGGACTTGAAGGGGATAAATTAAAGGTTTATCTCTATAAAAAATACGGTACATTCCCCATAGTTTTAGCTATAATCGCGGGTATTTTAGAAATAAGTTTATTTAGGTGATATAATGCATACACCCCTAGCAGATAGAATCAGACCCGTAACCATTGATGATATAGTGGGTCAGAAGCACCTTATAGGTGAAAATATGCCACTGAGAAATATCATCGAGTCGGGTGAACTTCCCAATATGATATTTTACGGTCCTTCGGGAACGGGTAAAACCACACTCGCCCGAATGATAGCCAAGAAAACCGACCGTACTCTTAGAAAACTCAATTGTACCACCGCAGGTACTCAGGATATAAGGGATATTGTGAATGATTTGAATTCATTTACTGCACCAAACGGTATTCTTTTATATCTTGATGAGATTCAGTATTTCAATAAAAAGCAACAACAGACTCTTTTAGAGTACATAGAGGATGGCTCCATAACTCTTATAGCCTCCACCACGGAAAACCCCTATTTTTACGTTTATAGCGCAATTTTAAGCCGTTCTTCCGTATTTGAGTTCAAATATGTTTCACCCGATGAGGTTGAAAATGCGGTTATTAGAGGTTTTAAACTTCTTGAAGAAGAAAAGAACGAAGCCTTTGATATTGAAACGGGTGTTACAAAGCACATAGCAAACGCTTGTGGCGGTGACGTACGTAAATCCCTTAATGCGGTGGAACTCTGCGTTTTAGCCGCAAAGAAGCCCCAAGAAGGGGAAAAAAGAGTTATCACTCTCGAAAGTGCCCAGTCACTTACCCAAAAAAGTGCTATGAAGTACGACAGAGAGGGCGACGAGCATTACGATATTTTATCCGCTTTCCAAAAATCAATGAGAGGCTCCGACCCCGACGCGGCTATTCACTATCTTTCACGACTTCTTGAAGCAGGGGATATGACATCTGCCATAAGAAGGCTTCTTGTGTGTGCTGCAGAGGATGTTGGTCTAGCCTATCCTATGATTTTACCCATAGTAAAAGCCGCGACGGATATCGCCTTACAGGTTGGTATGCCTGAAGCCCGACTCCCCCTTGCAGATGCGGTTATTTTAGTTTGTAACTCACCTAAGTCCAATACCGCCCATAATGCAGTTATCGAGGCAATGGATGACCTTAAAAAAGGAAAATGCGGTCCCATACCCCGTCAACTTCAGAATATGCATT
>JAZRFO010000205.1:0-1658 GCA_045643685.1 Acutalibacteraceae bacterium | reverse complement strand
AGCTCGTTGTAAACTCACCTGTAGGTAAAGATAGTCAGACAGATGACAGCTATCTTCGTAAAGCTGCTATTAAGGCAGGTGTACCTTACATTACAACAATGGCAGGTGCAATGGCTACCGCTGATGGTATCCATAAGGTGAAGAAGGGTATTGATAATCAGATTAAATCCCTTCAGGAGCTCCACAGCGAAATTAAATAATTACAGAAACACCAAGGCTAATGCCTTGGTGTTTTAATGGTGAAAGTATGGCTTTAACAATTATTATTTGCTCCGTAACAGCACTCCTCGTTATGTTATCGGTTCTCATAAAACCCGAGTTTTCTTTGGGTAAGCTGAAGCTTGGTACATATTGGGTAGTTGCATTTATTGGCGCAATTTTACTACTTATAACGGGTTGCTTGCCCTTTAGTGACCTCGTAAGTGGTCTTACACAGAACACGTCGGTTAATCCACTCAAGATACTCGTGCTATTTTTCAGTATGACGTCCTTGTCGGTTTACCTTGATGTTCTCGGTTTTTTTAGATTTCTTGCAAATGCGGTTTTAAAAAGGGCAGGGCATAACCAAAAAACCTTGTTTCTGATGCTTTATCTGACTGTATCGGTTCTTACTGTTTTTACATCAAATGACATTATTATACTTACATTCACGCCGTTTATATGCTTCTTTGCCAAAAAGGCAAAAATAAGCCCTCTGCCGTACCTTATAGCGGAGTTTGTTGCTGCTAATACCTGGAGTATGGCTCTCATTATCGGCAATCCTACAAACATCTACCTTGCTTCATCTGCAGGTGTCGATTTTATGCAATATCTGAAGGTTATGGCTTTACCCACGGTTGTTGCAGGAATGGTTTCCTTAGGGGTGTTATACCTGCTATTTCACAAAAAACTTCGTGAACCGATTACACCCAATGTATCCGATGAGCCTGTAAGAGATAAGGTTTTGCTTATTGTGGGCATTGTTCACCTTGCTCTTTGCACGATTCTCCTTACAATCAGTAGTTATATAAATCTTGATATGTGGCTCATATCAATGATTTTCGCAATTTCTCTTTTTGTGTGCACCGCAATTATATGCATGGTGAGGAAAAGACCTTTTTCAATTCTTTACAGAACCTTTGCAAGGCTTCCATTTGAACTTGTTCCATTTGTTATTTCAATGTTCACTATCGTTCTTTCACTGAATTATGCAGGAGTAACCGGATTAATCGCAAGTCTATTTACAGACAATTTCACAGCACTTGCGTTTGGCTTCACTTCGTTCCTTAGTGCGAATATTATAAATAATATCCCTATGAGTGTTCTTTTTAGTTCTGTGCTTGAGAACACAAGTCTCAGTAAAGCAGGGTATATGCAGGGTCTTTATGCCTGTATTGCAGGTTCAAATATTGGCGCATATCTTACTCCTGTGGGTGCCCTTGCAGGTATTATGTGGTCATCTATTCTCAAGCGCTATGGGATAGACCTTTCTTTCAAGAAATTTGTAAAATATGGCACTATTGTATCAATCCCGACTTTGTTGGCTGTTTTGGTGTTCATTCATTTCTTTTTGAAGGTTTGAATTGATGCAAAATATTAACTCGTCTTAATTAAATTAAGACGAGTTTCTTTTATTTTATAACAAAGGTGGTAACAGAGTGTTCTTTTAGTGTGATATT
>JAZRFO010000204.1:0-7989 GCA_045643685.1 Acutalibacteraceae bacterium | reverse complement strand
ACGATAATGTTCAAAACACATCGCCCCCATAAAAAAGTTCACTGAATATTATATATTAATTATTAAAGTAAAGCAATATTTTGTTGACAAAAACAAAGAGAAAGAGTTGTAAAAATAACGTTAAATTAAATTGCAAAATGCGACAAAATATGATAAAATAATCGGGTAAAAACAAGTCAGAGGTGAGAGTGTGAAAAAAAGAAGAATTTTATGTTCTGTACTTGCCTTTGCGGTTGTGTTGGTTGCAGGAATTACGGGTATAAGCGTTTTGGGTGCGAGAAGCATTAATTTCCAAAGCAGTATATCCGTGGACAATGAAACCGACGGTGTATATGTGGATTGGGCATCTCACCGCCAAGCGGATGGTTATTATATTTATCGTTGGGACAATTCGGAAAAAGAAACGGTTGCGACTGTAACTAAATTGAAGAAAACTGCTTTCACGGACAAAACCGCTCAGAATGGTAAATTGTATCAATACAGTGTTTGTGCCTTTAATGACGAGGGTGAAACCTTTGAAACCTCAAGGGTAACTATAATGCGCATTGAAACACCTGAAATCCTTTCGGTTAAAAATGGTGTGGGCGGTATAGATTTATCCTGGAAGAAAATTGAGGGCGTTGAAAAATACTCCATTTACAGAGAACACAAGGGTGTAACATCACTTGTTGCAGAACTTAATCCTGACAATCCTTGTGAATATACGGATACAACCGCCGTTAATGGCGAAAAGTATAAATATTCGGTAAGTGCAAGTATCGGAAGTTATAAAAGTGCTTCTGTTTATGAAAAATCAAGCGCTTACGTACCGGCTCCCGAAAATATCAAAGCAGTAAACAACAACGGTTCCGTTTCTGTTACGTGGGGTAAGGTTCCTGATGCGGACAGTTACCTCCTTTACAGAAAAACCAATGGCAGTAAATGGACGTATCTCGGTACTTTCAACAATGATATTATAGGTTATACGGACTATAGTGTTTCAAACGGCAATGTTTATACATACACAGTAAAGGCTTTAAGTAAAAATATTTACAGCGGTTTCGATAGTTTCGGAGTGTCAACAAACTACGTTGATGCTCCCGTGATAAAAACCATTTCAAATGTGGATGACTGCGTTAAAATTACATGGAATGCAATAAGCAAGGCAACTCAGTACAGGGTCTACAAAAAGGTTGATGGTGAAACTAACTGGAATTTTATTGGTGAATGTCGTTCTGCAAGTTTCACGGATTCCAATGTGGGTGACGGTGTTCAGTACCGCTACACTGTGAGGGCAGTGGGTCAAAAGGGTGGTCTTAGTACATACCTTGATGGTGCGACCATAATGGTTCTTAAAATGCCGGACGTTAAGCTTTATTGTGGTGGTAAGTCTATTACTGTTAAGTGGAACAGTATGCCAATGGCTACGTCCTACAGAATTTATAGAAAAGCAAATAATGCCCAAAACTGGATCTATCTTGCTACGGTAAACGCAGGTAAAAATTATTACACGGACAAGCAGGTAAAAGCAGGTGTTAACTACACCTACACAGTCCGTCAGGTTTATTCGGGTATATACGGCAGTTATAACCAAGGTGTTTCAACTAAGTTCAGTGCCGCGCCCACGGTTATAGTAAAACTTTCGCCCAAGGGTCTGAAGCTGGACTGGAACAGGGCAAACGCAGGTACGGGTTATTATATTGACCGCAAAACCGAAAGTAATATGACCTGGACACAAATAGCCGCGGTGGACGGTCTTGGTAAAGTTACATATACTGACGCTAAAGCGAAGTACGGTGAGGTTAACTATTACAGAGTAAGAGTTAATGGCACAAACAGGATTTCGGATACTGTTTCGATTTATGGCATTGACCCCAGGAAACCTGCGGTGGCACTTACTTATGATGACGGACCACACCCAACAGTTACACACGATATTCTTGACGTGTTGGAAAAATACGATGCAAGAGCCACCTTTTTTGTGGTTGGTTCAAGAGTTCCCGAATATCCCGATTGCGTTAAACGTGCAAGTGAGTTAGGTTGTGAGATAGGTAACCACACGTATAACCACAAAATTCTCACTTCTGCCACGGATAGTCAGATTGCATCGGAAATCGCAAAGACAAACAGCGTTGTTAAAAATATTACGGGTAAAGTGCCCCAAATTGTACGTGCTCCGGGCGGTTCATTTAACAGTAGGGTGAAAAGTGCCGTTGATGCACCCCTTATTCAATGGTCCGTTGATACTCTCGACTGGAAAAACAGAAATGCAAATTCCGTTATTGCATCCGTTAAAAGTAACACCCGCGACGGGTCAATTATACTTATGCACGACCTTTACTCCTCAACGGCAGAGGCGACTAAAACAATAGTTCCCTGGCTTGAAAAGGAAGGCTACCAGCTTGTAACGGTAACAGAGCTTATGCAGTTAAAGGGATATGATATGAAAGACGGTAGTGTTTACTACTCGGGAAGTTAAAAGGAAAAAGCTCCTTGCTACGGCAAGGAGCTTTTTAAAATTGGGAATTAGGAATTAGGAATTTTGGGACCTGCGGTCGGCATTATAAATTATAAATCTCCGCCGCTTTTTTTAACGCTTCAACAGAAAATGATGGTATTCTGCCAAGTCCGTCGGGGCCTACGTTGAGAAGATAATTTATACCTAAGGAGTTGAGTTTTTTTCTTCTTTCTACTATTTCCTCGGGGGTAATCCAGTTCTGGTCGTAGTATTTATAACCCCAAGATGAATTAAGTGTTCCTGCGGTTTCGTAAAGACCGTAGGGAGAGTATTTAAAGCCGTCAAGGCTGTTGGGGTCGGAGTTTTCTTCCATTTTAAATTCTGTGGGATATTCGTTGTCGCCAAGTGAAACGTAGTCATAAGCACCATTGCCTATTCTGGAGTTTATAAGGCAGTTAGGCTGATACTCTTTAACAAGGGCATTGAGTTCAAGGCTTTGTTCTTTCGTGATAGTGTGGGGTACGTCGAACCAGATAAGACATAAATCGCCGTAATTTGTAAGAATTTCTTTTACCTGTGGTTTAATCTTTTCCTCGAAACAGATGGAAAAATCCTTTTTGCTTCTGTCGGGGAAGTCCCAGTTGTTATCCCACGAGGTACCCGAGCAACCTGCAAAATTATCGTATCCGCCACCGTGGGGATGGTGCCAGTCAAGTTCCTGTGAATAGTAAAGACCGAATTTTAAGCCGTGTTTATAGCAACTCTCCGCAAGTTCGCCCACAACATCGCGACCGAAAGGGGAATAGTCCACAACGTTGTATTTATCCGCGTAGGATTTGAACATGGCAAAGCCGTCGTGATGCTTGGATGTGAACACAAAGTATTTCATTCCGCAGTCTTTAGCGAGTTTTATCCACTCGTCCGCATTGAAATAAATGGGATTAAAAATCTTTGCCAATTGCTCGTACTCACTATTGGGTATGGGCATATTGCTTTGTATCCATTCTGCGTAGTCGAGAACACGTCTGCCCCTGTATTCACCGCCCAAAAGGGAGTAAAGTCCCCAATGAGCCATCATACCAAACTGAGCCTCTTTGAACCATTGTTTATTATCCATAATATCACCCCTTGATTTTCTGTAACCATTGTAACAGATACTATTATTTTATTCAATATAATGAACCCGCAGATTTTCTATTGACAATATTTTTCTTTGTGCTAAAATAACAATGGTTTTTACAAATGTTTATACAATATATACAAAGAAAGAAGTAATCTTATGGGCACTACAGCTACAATACTTTTAACCCTCGCAATTGCCTTGCTTTCGGGTCTTTTGCTTTCCCGACTTGCCAAGAAAATGGGGCTTCCCGCAGTTACCGCCTACCTTGTGGCAGGTGTAATTATAGGTCCATTCTGTCTTGGTAAGCTTGGTTTCGGCTTCGGTGCTGAATCCAACTCACCCGAAAGTTATTCGATATTGTGCGATTTAGCCTTGGGATTTATTGCTTTTGCTATCGGTAACGAATTCCGACTTGCTCAGCTTAAAAAGATTGGTAAACAGGCTACTGTAATCGGTATTGCTCAGGCGCTTGTTACAACGGTTGTTGTGGATGTGGCACTCATTGCCCTTTCATTCATTCTGCCCGAGGGTTATTTACCCTTGCCTGCGGCAATAATTCTTGGTGCCGTAGCAACGGCTACTGCCCCTGCGGCAACCCTTATGGTTGTTAGACAGTATAAGGCAAAGGGTCCTGTTACTGACATCCTTTTACCCGTTGTTGCTCTTGATGACGCGGTAGGTCTTGTGATTTTCGCCATTTCCTTCGGTGTTGCAGGTGCGGTAAACACAGGCACAATTGATGGGATTTCAATGATTGTTAACCCCCTTTTAGAGGTTGTTTTGTCAATCGCCCTTGGTGCTGTTATGGGTTTCCTTTTCACATTCTGCGAAAAGTTCTTTCATTCACGTTCAAAGCGTATGGCAATCTCCGTAACCTTTGTAATGCTCACCGTTGCAATATCCTCACTTAAATTTGAAATCGGCAGTGTTCATATAGCATTCTCAAGTCTTTTGGCTTGTATGATGCTTGGTACAATCTTCTGCAATATCTGTGATTTCTCAGAAGAACTTATGGAAAGAGCCGACCGCTGGACAGTTCCGCTTTTAGTTCTTTTCTTCGTAATAAGCGGTGCAGAGCTTGATTTATCAGTATTTAAAAACTGGGTTTATATTGTAATCGGTCTTGCGTATATTATCTTCCGTTGTATCGGTAAATACTTTGGTGCACGTTATAGCGCGAAGCTTACAAAATGTGATGACAACATTGTGAAATACCTTGGTATCACTCTTTTCCCTCAGGCAGGTGTTGCTCTCGGTATGGCAAGTCAGGCGCTTGAATTAGGTGACGGAATAGGCGTACTTGTGCAAAGTATCACACTTTTCTCGGTGCTTATTTACGAACTTGCAGGTCCGTATTTCACCAAGGTTGCACTTACCAAAGCGGGTGACATCAAGCCCCACGGCAAAACAAGTGCCCGTGAAGAAGCCAAAAAGATTTTACAGGAAAGCGACAGTCCTAAAAATCATAAAAAATCATAATGGACATACACTCAATAATGTGTTAATATCTATTTGAATAAAAACAGAAAGGAACTTCGAACAATGAAAGACCTTACAAAATACCATGGTATAATTCCCGCATTCTATGCGTGTTATGATGACGAGGGTAATGTTTCACCCGAAAGAACAAAGGCTTTTACAAAATTCCTTATGGACAAAGGCGTAAAGGGACTTTACGTGTGCGGTTCATCAGGCGAATGTATTTACCAGAGCAAAGAGGAAAGAAAGCTTATTCTCGAATCCGTTATGGAGGTTGCTAAGGGTAAGCTCACAATTATCGCCCACGTTGCTTGTAACAATACTGCGGATTCAATGGAGCTTGCCGCTCACGCCGAAAGCCTCGGTGTAGATGCAATCGCTTCAATTCCGCCTATTTACTTTAAACTTCCCGAGGAATCAATTGCACAGTATTGGAACGATATTTCATCCGCTGCACCCAATACAGATTTTGTTATCTACAACATTCCTCAGCTTGCAGGGGTTTCACTTACAATGCCCCTTTTAAAGGAAATGCTTAAAAACCCCAACGTAATCGGTGTTAAGAACTCCTCAATGCCTACTCAGGATATTCAGATGTTCAAAGCCGAGGGTGGCAAAGACGTAGTTGTTTTCAACGGTCCCGACGAACAGTTTGTAGCAGGTCGCGCTATTGGTGCCGAAGGCGGTATTGGTGGTACATACGGCGTAATGCCCGAGCTTTTCCTTAAATGCGACGAACTTATTAAAGCGGGTAAACTTGACGAGGCACGTGAGATTCAGTACGCAATAAACGAGATTATTTACGCTATGTGTGCTTGTAAATGTAATATGTACGCCGCTGCAAAAGAGGTGCTCAGACTTCAGGGTATCGACATCGGCGATGCAAGAAAACCCCTTGCACAGCTTAAAGAGGAAAGCAAACCCCTTGCCGCAAAGGTAAACGATATGATTACTGCGGCAAAGGCAAAATTCTGCTAAAATAAATTATAAAACACTCCACTTTTAGCGGAGTGTTTTAACATTGGTGGTTCATTTATGAAAAAAGAAAAAATAAATAAAGAGCCTTTGATATATCGCTTTCTTTACCCCGGGGTAATCGGTTTATTCCGTCTGATATTCAGACCTAAGTTTTACGGTAAGGAGAATATCCCCAAAGATGGTGCTTTTGTGTTGGCGGGTAACCACATAAAGTTTCTGGATTGCTTTATGGTTATTGCTTCAACAAAGCGTTGCGTTCACTTTTTAGCAAAAGCGGAGCTTTTCAAGCACCCTATCACCAATTGGTTTTTTAATACCGCCGGTATAATACCCGTACATAGAGAAAGAAAAGATAAAGCGGCACTTGATGATGCGGTGAAATATCTTAATCACGGTTGCGCCGTGGGACTTTTTCCCGAGGGTAGGGTTAATAAGACCGAAGAGCGTCTGTTGCCATTTAAATTCGGTGCGGTAAAAATGGCAAGTGACACAAACTCCATTGTGGTGCCCTTCAGTATCAATGGTTGTTACAGACCCTTTAAAAAATCCATAGATATCACATTCCACGAGCCCACATACATTGACGCCCAAAACCTTGGGGAAGAAAACGAGCGTTTAAGAGAAATTGTATATAGCGGACTAAGAGAGAAATAAGAAAGAGTCGGTCATTTGACCGACTCTTTTTGGTTAGAAATGAGGAATTAGGAGTTTCGGGGCGCGTTGCGCCGATTGTAGATTAAGTTGTCGTAATGCGGAGCCTATCAGGAATTTTTCTTCCTCTCAGGAATAACAAATATAAATAACAATGAACTTAAAAGAAGTATCATGGGATAGAAAAGGTGCGAGATAATACCAAATGCGCTTAATTCATAACCTAAGGTATGCACAACGGAAAGTGCTACGAGAATTTGTGCACCATAGGGGAGAATGCCTTGGAAAATACAAGAGAAGGTGTCGAGAATTGAGGCGGTTTTTCGGGGCGAAATATCAAAATCCTTCGCCATTTCACTTGCTATGGGGTTCGCCATAACAATTGCAACGGTGTTGTTTGCCGTGGCAATATCCATAAGTCCTACCAAAAGACCAATGCCAAGCTGACCACTCTTTTTGCCTTTGAAGATACGACGTATTCCCTTCAGGAGTGCGTCAAAACCGCCGTTGTATTTAATAAGTGCACACAGGGCGGCTACAAGAATTGCAACCATTGAGGTTTCAAACATACCCGAGGCACCCGTACCCATATTGGAAAGTAAATCGGGGAATGTAACACCACCCGAAAGGAGCATTATAATACTACCCGAAACAATACCGATAAGAAGTGTGATGAATACGTTTATACCCACAATTCCGCTTATAAGCACAAGGATATAGGGGATAATCTGAAGTAACTGATAATCTTTATTGACGATTTCTGTAACCTGGGATTTAAAAGACAGGGCGAGAATAAGAGCGATGGTTACTATTGCGGCAGGGACAACTATCTTAAGATTGGTGCGGAATTTGTCTTTCATACGGCATCCCTGACCATTACAGGCGGCAATGGTGGTGTCGGAAATAAACGAAAGGTTATCACCGAACATAGCGCCACCCACAACAGTACCTACGCAAAGGGGAAGCGAAAAGCCCGAACCCTCGGAAATTGCAACGGCAATGGGGGTGATAAGGGTGATAGTACCCACGGACGTACCCATAGCAGTAGAAACAAAGCAACTGATAAGAAAAAGCACAACAACCGTAAGTCGGGGCGGTGTGATTGAAAGCATAAAATAGGCTACACTCTCGGCAGAATCCCTGCCCACAACACCTACAAAAATACCCGCAAGCATAAAGATTATAAGCATAGTAATGATGTTTTTGTCACCGATACCTTTACCCATAATCTCAAACTTTTTGTCAAGGGTAACCCCCTTGGTTTGGAGTATTGCTATTAATAATGCCACAAGAAAAGCCACAACAACGGGCACGTTGTAAA
>JAZRFO010000203.1:0-3972 GCA_045643685.1 Acutalibacteraceae bacterium | reverse complement strand
AAAAGGAACGTGGAATTGAAAACTATGATTTATATGAGAAAATTGGAGAAAGAAATGGTGAAGCTATATACGATAACGATGCATTGCTAAAAGATTATGATGCAGGAACTCCAACTGCATATATTGAATATGAAGATTTTTACTTGATTGTATCTGAGAATGTGACAGGAGAATATGAAAAAACACCGGAATTCATAAGTTCCATTTGGTATTATACAGAAACTGTTTATTCCGGATATGATTATGACGGAAAACTACTTTTCAGAGCATCGATAGATTCCACACCTGATTACGATGCCAAATTAAAGGCATGGCAGGATTATACCAATTAATAAAAAACCTCGTTCGTAAGAACGAGGTTTTTTTGGAGCTGGTGACGGGAATCGAACCTGCAACCTGCTCATTACGAATGAGCTGCTCTGCCATTGAGCCACACCAGCGGATATTTAGTTTTTTGTTTTGTCGGAATGGTGGGGAAAAGGTTATATCCTTAAATACAACCAAAGACCTGCTCATTACGAATGAGCTGCTCTACCAACTGAGCTATTCCAGCATTTATTTAATTTTATGTGTAAATAGTATTATATATAATTGTTCCGTTATTTGCAAGAGGGGAAAATAAAATTGTTGAAAAACGATAGCGTATCATCCCTGTTTTGGCGAAGACAAAATAGGGAGGGTGAGCGTTTGTGAACGCTGCCGGTGGCAGATGAAGCGAACAAAAAGCTCTGGGCGCAATAAGGAGTATTGCGAAGTGAATAACGAGCAAGACGACTATATTGCAACCGGTTGACCAAAAGCAAAGCTTTTGGTGGTGGGTAGTTCTCTTACTGTTATTCTTCAATCAGAAATAAAAAATAATTAAAATTTTCTTCGTTTTACTGTTGACTTTAGCACTTTAACGTGCTACTATATGAACACGATTTTTTTATGGCAAGTATTATGAAAGGAGCAACCTTTTTGTGTTGCGTATATGCTATGACACCTTTTAAAAATAGCTATGTTGACGAGCTTTATGATGCAATACTCACTCTCGAAAATAAAGAGGAATGCCGCGAGTTTTTCGAGGACCTTTTTACAATTAACGAGATTATTTCTCTTTCCCAGCGCCTGAGCGTGGCAAAGAAATTAGAGGAGGGTAAAACCTTTTCTGTTATCACTGCCGAAACAGGCGCAAGTTCCGCCACAATAGGCAGGGTTAACAAATGCCTTTCCTACGGTACGGGCGGTTACCGAAAAATTATTGACAGATTGAAAAATGAAAGTGACGAAAGCAAATGAGTATTGATTTATCTATTTTAAATAATTCCGAAAAAATTATTCTCGAACTTCGTAGTCTTTATACAAAGTTTGGTTACAAACCCTTTAAGATGAGTAAGTTTGAGGAATACGACCTTTACGGCAGAAATAAAGATTTCCTTGTAAGTGACAACTGTATTACCTTTACCGATACTGACGGCAGACTTCTTGCCTTAAAGCCCGACGTAACCTTCTCAATTATTAAAAATCTTGACGATACCACAGGGGGTATTCAAAAGGTTTATTATAACGAAAATGTTTACCGTTCTACCAAAAAGGCGGGCGGTTTCAGTGAGATTATGCAGACTGGTATTGAGTGTATGGGTGACATTACTTCGGGTGAAGTTTGCGAGGTAATAACCCTTGCTGCCCGTAGCCTTTACGCTATCAGCGAGGACTATATTCTCGATATTTCCCATATGGGTATTCTTAGCGGTTTGTTTAGTGCTATGGAACTTAGCGAAAGCAATAAAACCAAGCTTCTCTCTGCAGTAGCCGAAAAAAATACAGGCGCAATTATTGAGCATTGCAATTCCTTCGGTGTTGGCGAAGCCTTATGTAATAAGCTTTTAGAACTTCTGTCTGCTTACGGTGAGGCTGAGAGCGCTCTTAAGAAAATAAGCGGTGCTATCGTTAATGCACAGATGCAGAGCGCTTACAACGAGCTTCTTGAGGTTTACAACAAACTTCAGGAAATGGGATATGAGAAAAACATAAATATCGACTGCTCCGTTGTTAACGATATGAATTATTATAACGGCATTGTTTTCAAGGGCTTCATTCACGGTGTACCCGAAAGTGTTCTTTCAGGTGGTCGTTACGACAGACTTATGGAACGTGTTAATAAAAAGGCGGGAGCAATCGGTTTTGCAGTTTACCTTGACGAGGTTGACAGAATTATAGATTCACGTAATAATCCTCAGGTTACTGAAAATGACGACAGTTACCTTAATATCGCCCTTCCTAAAGGCAGATTAGGTGAAAAGGTACTTGCTATGTTTGAACAGGCAGGTTTCGAGTGTCCTCAGATACACGAAAAAAACCGCCGTCTAATTTTCGAAAACACCGAAAAGAAAATTAGATATTTCTGGGTTAAACCCTCGGACGTTGCAATTTATGTTGAGCGTGGTGCTGCCGATATCGGTGTTGCGGGTAAAGACATTCTTCTTGAATATTCACCCGATGTTTACGAGCTTCTTGATATGAATATGGGTAAATGCCGTATGTGTGTTGCAGGTAAAAATGAGTTTACCGACGACGGCACAAGCACCCTTCGTGTTGCAACCAAATTTGAAAATATTGCAAAAAGCTACTATTCAGATAAATGCCGTGATATTGATATTATCAAACTCAACGGCTCTATAGAAATCGCACCTATTTTAGGTCTTTGCGACGTTATTGTTGATATAGTTGAAACAGGTGCAACACTTCTTGAAAACGGTCTTGAACCTAAGGAAACAATAGTTAACATCAGTGCAAGACTTATTTCAAACAAAGCATCTTATAAATTCAAATCTGCAAGAATTGACGTGTTAAAGGATGCTCTTTCTATGATTGTGAGGGAAAAACAGTGATTAAAATATACAACCGCAACGAGATTTCAATTGACGAAATTCTTGAAAGAAGTGAACAGACAATTGACGTTGAAGGTATCGTTGCCGATATTATAAAAAATGTAAAAGAAAATGGTGACAAGGCACTTGTTGAATACTGTAAAAAGTTTGATGGTGCTAAAGATGATGTTATCGAAGTTACCGCCGAAGAAATTGATGCGGCTTTCAATGAGGTTGACGAGGAACTTTTAAACATTCTTCGTGAAGCAAAAGAAAATATAACCGCATTCCACTCCAAACAGGTAAGAAATAGTTTTGTTATTAATGACAAAGAGGGGGTTATCATCGGACAAAAGGTAATTCCCATTGAAAAAGTAGGTCTTTACGTACCCGGTGGCACAGCCTCTTACCCCTCATCCGTTCTTATGAACTGTGTTCCTGCTAAAATCGCAGGATGTAAAGAGATTGTTATGGTAACTCCTGCCAAAGAGGGCAAGGTTAAGTCCGTAATTCTTGCGGCGGCAAAAATCGCAGGTGTTGACCGAGTATTTAAAATCGGTGGCGCTCAGGCGGTTGCAGCCCTGGCATACGGTACTGAAAGTGTACCCAAGGTTGATAAAATCGTAGGCCCTGGTAACGCTTTTGTGGCAGAGGCTAAAAAACAGGTTTTCGGTATGGTCGACATTGATATGATTGCAGGTCCCAGCGAAATTCTTGTTGTTGCCGATTCTACCAATAACCCTGCTCACATTGCGGCAGACTTGCTTTCACAGGCAGAGCATGATAAAATGGCTACCGCCGTGCTTATTACAGACAGTCAGGCTTTTGCCGAAAGTGTAAGTGCAGAACTTGAAAAACAAATTCCTCTTTTACCCCGTGAGGAAATTGCACGTTGTTCAATTGATACAAACGGTAAAATTATCGTTACCGATAACCTTGTTGAAGCGATGGATGTTTCAAATATCCTTGCACCCGAGCACCTTGAAATCTGTGTTGACAATCCCTTCGAATATTTAGGATACGTTAAAAATGCAGGTTCAGTTTTCCTTGGTAAAAACTGTCCCGAGGCTTTGGGTGACTATTTTGCAGGGCCCAATCACACACTTCCTACAAGCGGAAC
>JAZRFO010000202.1:0-3861 GCA_045643685.1 Acutalibacteraceae bacterium | reverse complement strand
AAATATTTAACAAAGAGGGAAGTCCATCATCTTCTGTTATTGCTGCATTTTCTGAAACGGCACAAATTGAGCATTTTGTGTAGCCCTGATTTGTGTGGATGATTTCTATATTGTTATCAATACAGAAGTTATGTAACTCCTCTTTAATATACTTTGTATTACAAAAAATCCTTCTGCCGTCAAAGAATGCGTTGAGTCCTACATCTTTGGGATACGGTGAGGTTATTTCACCAACAGGAATAATGTTACACCCTGTTAATTTATTCTGTAACTCCCCTGCTATGCGACTTTCTGCAAGGATTGTACCGTTACCGCAGTTAAAGGTAAGAATATCTGCGTGGCAGGAAATCTCCTTATCAAGAGTTTTATTCTGAGGAATTGTAATACAATTTATTCCTAAGTCCGTAAGCTCTTTGATTTCATTATAATAGCACTCACCGATAATGCAAGATTTTATTCTGTTTTTGGGTAAAAGTGGTGTATTCATAATCACTCAGTAGCACATTCAAAGGCTTCGCGGATATTACGTACACCGATAACTTCAATATCCTTAAAGTCGTTTTTATTAAGCTTTTTAATATTCTGTCTAGGTATAATGCAACGCCTGAAGCCGAGGCGCTCACATTCCCTTATACGTTGGTCACAGTTTGTGACTGTTCTGATTTCACCTGCAAGACCTATTTCGCCGAAAACAATGGTGCTACTGTCTATTACAGTATCTTTAAAGCTTGAAAGAATCGAGAGTGCAACGGCTAAATCACAGGCAGGTTCATCAACACGAAGACCACCGACAATATTAACATAACAGTCCATATTTCCAAGGAAATAACCTGCACGTTTTTCAAGAATTGCAATAAGCATTGCCATACGGTTGTAGTCAAAGCCCGCCGCCATTCTTCTTGGATTACCGAATCCTGAGGCGGTTGCAAGACCCTGAACCTCTGCAAGAATGGGTCTGGAGCCCTCTATAAGGCACGTAACACAAGTACCCGATACATTTAAAGGTCTGCCTGAAATCATCGCTAAAGATGGGCTTTCTATCTCAACAAGACCTTTTTCGGTCATTTCAAAAACACCGATTTCATTGGTGGAGCCGAACCTGTTTTTAGCGGCTCTTAATATACGATACGTAAGGTTTCTTTCGCCCTCAAAATATAACACAGTATCAACTATATGCTCCAAAACCTTGGGACCTGCAATATTGCCGTCTTTGTTGACGTGACCTACAAGGATAATTGAAACGTCGTTATTTTTAGCGGTGCGCATAAATAAATTTGTACATTCGCGGACCTGTGTTACGCTTCCTGCAGTAGATGACACGGAGGAAATATTCATAGTCTGTACCGAGTCTATCATAACAATATCGGGCTTCTGATTTCTTATATATTCGCATACGATTTCCGCATCGGTTTCGCACATAATAGCAAGTTTTTCGTTGGTTACACCAAGGCGCTTAGCACGCATTTTAATCTGATATGCTGATTCCTCGCCCGACACATATAATACAGAGAAACCACTTGAGAGTTTTTCGCAAATCTGTAAAAGAATTGTTGATTTACCAATACCGGGGTCACCGCATAAAAGCACAAGTGAGCCTTTAACAAGACCGCCACCAAGAACGCGGTTCAATTCCCCTACCCCTGTGTCATAACGTACTTCACCCGATGAATTTATCTGTGACAAAGGAAGTGCTAAGCCTGAATAGGACGTAAGCCTGTTTTTAGAGGCTTTACTCACAGGAGTATCAATTATCTGTTCTTCATTTAAAGTGTCCCATTCGCCACAAGAAGGGCATTTACCGTACCATTTAGCAGACTCGTACCCACACTCGCTACATATAAAAACAACCTTATTTTTAGCCATTTATGTCATCCTTTGTATATATAATCTTGTATTCCTGTTGCAATACTGTATGCAATTTTACGTTGATATTCATCGGTTTTTAAAAGCTCTGTTTCATTATAATTTGAAAGAAAGCCACATTCTACAAGCACCGCAGGTTTTACTGCGTTATAAATAAGATAAACGGATGTACCGCATTTTTTAATCTGTCTTTCGTTGTCCGGTTGCAGTATTTCCGTAACGTTTTCCTGAATATTTCGGGCAAGTTCCGAGCTTTCCTCAGAGAAATCGGGCGAATAAAACACCTGTAAACCACGGTATTTTTCTACGTGATATTTATTTTGATGAATACTTATAAATAAGGCGTTTCGAGTATCATTCATGAGCTTTAACCTGTTGTGAATATCCGAGGTTTTCTTTTGCCTTATGGTGTTAAGACCATCATCTTCAAGAGATATATCTTCATAACGGGTCATTACTGTTTCAAATCCCGAAAGCTCAAGATATTCTTGCAAATAAAGACTGATTTTCAAGTTTATATCCTTTTCGATGGTACCATCGGGTGCTACTGCGCCACCATCAAAACCACCATGACCCGCATCAATTATAATAACGGGAATTTTGGACGAGTTATCACTATTACCCGAAACTTTATCAGATGAATAAAAATACGTGGTAGCATTAAAAATCAATGCACAAATTACAACGCAGATTAACGATATATATAGTTTTTTCATTTAACCACCTATAAAATATATGTGCTACAGGGGTTAAATAGATTTAATTTTCAGATAAAATCCTTACCGTTTTTCATCAAAAGCTTGTGTCGGGTAATACGCCACAATAAATCGTCACGGTTTAATTTTTCGGTCAATGCGTTACAGAAATTAACGGGACTTACAGTAAAATCATTACCTGCAGGTAAATTGAATTTAAGATAAATATTGCCGTCTTCTGTAATAATTTCAAAGTTTTTAAGGTTTTCGGTAACGTTAATTGTTTTAAAACCGCCTTTTTTAACCTTTTTTTCGTATGTTAAGACCTGGGTTTGCACAATTTCCTTGATTTTTTCACTTATACCTTCAAGGTTTTCACCAACAAGGTGTGCAGTGTAATCAGCCGAGAAAATCTCAAGGGGTTTATTTTGGGGTTCGGTAATCTCAATAAACTTAATTCCCGGCACCGTAACCCTGTTAAGCTCGTCAATAACCCTTTGTAAGGGGTAATTTTCGTCATTAAGTCTTATATCAAGGGGCTCGCACAACCCCTCAACACCCAAAGGTAATGAAAGACCGAATACAAGGTGCGGATGAGGGTTGAAACCTTCTGTATACCACAGAGGAATATCAGTTCTACGGAAAGCACGAACCATACATCTTGTTAAATCAAGGTGAGATATATATTTTGCGGTATCGGTTTTATTAAACCAGATTCTCACTGAGCGCATCACATTTACCTCCATTTAACTTATTTGAACCACAACCTGCACACTGTTGACGGCAATGCTTTGTGGTTTCGGCATTTTTAGCCTTTTCATTTTCGCAGATAAGGAATTGCTTTCTGATACCTGAGTTAATATGGTCCCAAGGCAAAACTTCGTCGTAAGAGCGACGACGGTTTGCATAGAACTCGGTTGAAAGACCACAGGCTTCAAAAGCGTTCATCCACGCATCAAAATTGAATTTATCATCCCAACTGTCAAAGGTGCAACCGTTTTTATAAGCGGTTTCAATAACGTCGGAAAGTCGTCTGTCACCACGTGCAAAGACACCTTCAAGGAAGGTTAAATCTGTATTGTGGAAACGGAAGGTAATCTTTTTTGAGGTACAGGTATCGAGAAGAAGCTTTTGTTTTCTTTTAAGCTCCTCGCGAGTGTCCTGAGGTTCCCATTGGAAAGGTGTACAGGGCTTGGGAACAAACGAAGATACACCTGCACTTACGTTAACACCCTTACCTTTGGGTTTGTCAGGGTTTGAATAGAACTCCTCAACAACCTTCTGTGAAAGGACGTTTATGCCC
>JAZRFO010000201.1:0-3154 GCA_045643685.1 Acutalibacteraceae bacterium | reverse complement strand
ATGCTGACCGTTAATAAGGTTGTATGATGACATAACTGTCCAGGGGTCACCCTCTTTAACAGCAATTTCAAAGCCTTTAAGGTAGATTTCGCGGAGTGCTCTTTCAGAAAGTCTTGAATCACTTCCGAAACGGTTTGCCTCCTTATTGTTACAAGCAAAGTGCTTGATAGAAACTGCAACCTTTTGTGACTGAACGCCACGTGTTACGGCAGTTGCGAATTTACCTGCAATTACGGGATCTTCGGAGTAATATTCGAAGTTACGTCCGCAAAGAGGGTCGCGGTGGATATTAAGGGCAGGTGAGAGCCATACACCAAGGTTATTCTCTCTGATTTCTGCACCGCCACCTTTACCGACTTCGTAGGCAATGTCAGGGTTCCACGAACAAGCGAGAAGTGTTGCACAGGGCCAAGCAGTTGTGGGAATACCTGTTTCAACGTTGAGTCTTAAGCCTGCGGGGCCGTCTGCGGTAGGTACAGCGGGAATACCGAGTCTTTCAATACCACCGAAGCAACCTGTGTTGCAAACACCTGTGGGAGCCTGACCGCCCACAATGTATTTGAGTTCATCAATTGTGAACTGAGCAATAAATTCATCCATGGTGATTTCTTCACCAACCTTGTCAAATTTAACAAGGGTTTCAGGAGCGATTGCACCTGTGGGCTCGTTTATGCCGTAAAGATAGAATTCTTCACCCTGAGGTAAATCTTCGTAAGTGCCGTCAGAGAGCATACGCTTTGCGAGTTTGAAGGGTTTGCACCAGTCTGATAACTGTTCAGTAACTGTATCTTCATTAACTTTGTATTCAAGGTCGAGCTTTTCATTATCTCTTACTGATGTACCGAGATAGAAACTATATGTACCTTTTTCGAGGATGTATGCAGATTTCTGTACCTTACCAAGGTCGTCGAAACTTGCCATATCATTGACGTTGAAGCTTAAAACGAGAGTTTCACTTTCACCGGGTGCAAGGAGCTTTGTTTTCTTGAATGTTGCAAGCTCCTTTGCGGGTTTGCCAAGTTTTCCCTGAGGTGCACTGTAGAAAAGCTCTACAACCTCTTTACCTGCTACGTCACCGATATTCTTAACATCAACCATTACAAAAATCTTGCCTTCGCGTTCAAGACAAACCTTACCGCTTAATTGGAACTTTGTATATGAAAGACCGAAGCCAAAGGGGTAACGAACAAACTTGTCCGCACCGGGAATGGTTTCAAAATATCTGTAACCAACGTAAATATCGTCCGAATAATCAACGTGGTCGAAGCATTCCCAGAAATCATCTTTACAGGGGTAGCAATCGTAGGATTTAGCAATAGTGTCAACAAGTTTACCCGAGGGGTTAACGTCACCGCAAAGTAAATCTGCAATAGCGGAGCCACCCTCCATACCACCTTGCCAACCGAAAAGTACGCCCTGCACCTTTTCGTTTTCTGCAAAGTATTCACAGTCAATTGTAGCACCTGAGTTTATAACAATGATAACCTTTTTGAAAAGCTCTGAAGCTTTGTCAATAAGGTCTTTTTCAAGGTCGGAAAGATAGTAGTCACCGCCCTGAGGTCTGCGATCAACACCCTCGGCAGAAAAACGACTGAGAGTGATTATGGCGGTATCCGCCCATTGGGATGCGGATTTAATAAGCTCATCGGGAACAAGTGCCTCGGTGACGTGCATTTTTGCAAATGTGTCGTAGGTCATATCGTCACGCTTCTGGCAGAATTCCATTGCGTTAACAACGTCCCATATAGCGTTAATCTGCTCCTGAGTAAGTACGTTTACGCTCTCTTTTTCAACGTAGTCCTTATAGAAATCAACAAGGGGCATAAAAACCTTCACTTTGTTCTCTTGCTCTTTAGCCTTAAAGCCCTCGTAAATATTGCGGATATAAGGACAGTTAACGTCACCGCTACCGCCACCGCCTTTTATGTATTCAATTGTTGCTTTGCCGAAAAGTGCAACCTTTTCACCCTTTTTAAGGGGTAAAGCATTATTGTCATTTTTTAAAAGTACCATACCCTCTGTTGCCGCCTCTTTAGAAAGGGCAATGTGACGGGGGGAGGCTGTAACACATCTGCCATCCTCGCCCAAAGGAATACAGGGTTGAAACTTAAATCTTGCGTATTTATCCATAGACAATCACCTTGAAAATATATTTTTAAATGATTATATATTAAACATAATTTTTTTTCAATAAATACGTTTAATTGTCTGTGTCAAAAATAATCTGGTTTTTTTGGTGTAATTGCGAATTGAAAATTATTAATAATGGTTTATCATTTAAATTGTATATTTGTGTAAACAAGAGGGTAAATTATGGCTGTTTTTAAATGTAAAATGTGCGGTGGCTCATTGGAAATTGGTGCGGAACAGGTTGTTGTTACTTGTGAATACTGCGGTACGCAACAGACCTTACCTAAAATTGATAACGAAAAGAAACTTGCTTTGTTCAACAGAGCGAATAATCTTCGTTTTAAAAATGAATTTGATAAGGCGGCAGGAATCTACGAAAGTATAATAGCCGAATTCCCCGATGAAGCCGAAGCTTATTGGGGTCTAGTGCTCTGTAAATATGGTATTGAATATGTTGAAGATGTAAACGGTAGCAGAATCCCAACCTGTCACCGTACATTGCCCGTTGCAATTATGGAGGACGATGATTTTCAACAGGCTTGTGAAAATGCCGATATAACCGCTAAAAATATTTATCGTGATGAAGCCAAAGCAATTGATAAAATTCAGAAGAAAATACTTAATATTGCTTTGAATGAAGAACCCTATGATATCTTTATCTGTTATAAGGAAACAGATGATATCACAGGTTTACGTACAGAGGACAGCCTTATAGCACAGGATATTTATACCCAACTTTTAAAAGATGGATACAGAGTATTCTTTTCACGCGTTACACTTCGTGAAGTTGCAGGTACAGAGTACGAGCCGTATATTTACGCCGCACTTTCAAGTGCTAAAATTATGCTCGCAATTGGTACTAAGCACGATTATTATGATGCGGTTTGGGTTAAAAATGAGTGGTCCCGATTTATTTCAATGATGGGCGAGGATTCCTCAAAGGTTATTATTCCGTGTTTTAAAAATATGGATGCTTACGATATGCCCAAAGAGTTTAAAAATATGCAGGGTCTTGGTATGGGTG
>JAZRFO010000200.1:0-7283 GCA_045643685.1 Acutalibacteraceae bacterium | reverse complement strand
TGCCGCAGCCCTTGAAAATGAAATTACGGCACCTGATTTTTATTGTTCGGGAAGCATCACCAAAAGCGGTACCACCTTTAACTGCAGTAATCTTTCAGGTCACGGACACATTGATTTTGACACGGCGGTTGCCAAGTCTTGCAACCCGTATTTTATTGAATTGGGTGTAAAAACAGGCGGTGACAGAATCCGGGAAACGGCTTTGAATATCGGCTTCGGAATGAGCACGGATTTGGGCAACGAATTGACATCGGCAAGTGGTGTTCTTCCCGATGCCAATGATTTAAACAGTGATGCCTCAGTAGGTAATTTTTCATTCGGCCAAGGAAAACTGACAGCAACACCGTTACAGGTAGCATCACTTATGACAATTATTGCAAATGACGGTTTCAGTAAGGAGCTGAAGCTGATTACAGGCTTTACGGACAAGAACGGCAACTTTACCCCTAACCTGCAAAGTCCATCCAAGGAAATACTAAAAAAAGAAACCTGCCTTGCACTAAAAAATGCAATGGAAAATACTGTGAAAATCGGAACAGGCAAGGCTGCATTTTCCTCACTTTATACTTGTTGCACCAAAACGGCAACGGCACAAAGCGGTCAATATAACCCTGATGGCACAGAGGTAATGTACTGTTGGTTTGCAGGATTTTTCCCTGCAGAAAGCCCGAGATATGCTATTTGTATTATGAACGAAAACGGTCTATCGGGCGGTGGTGACTGCGGTCCTGTTTTTAAAGAAATTGCAGAACAGATAATTGCACTTGAAAGGACAAGAAAATCGCCATAACAACAGCACAACCGACCCCGTTCGGGGTCGGTTGCTTCTTTTTGCTATTGGCGTTTAGCATCTATTTTCCACGGGTCAGAAAGTATATGGCGTTTATACATCTGCGCCCGTTTCCGACTAAAGAAAGGATGTTTTCCTTTTCTTTAACCAAATATTACCACAACAATGTTGTGTTCACATTGTGAAAAAATGAACATTTTGTGAACAATCAGCTGACAAGCTTATTGACTACCGCCTGATAATCTTCAACAGTTATTTCGTCATCACGGTTTGTATCTGCAGCAGTTTCATATATATCGTCGTTAAAACCACCCCTACCTGATGATGCAAGTGCAACTGCCGATGCATCAAGAGCATCAACAACACCATCACCATTTATATCGCCATATACAACAAGGGTATTTTCAAAAGCGTCGCTTCCGTCATATCGGAAAGCAAGTATTGAACCGGTACCATAGCACTGCACCTCACCTTGGGTGTATGATGGTGAAACATAGGCATAGGCATCGTCCACATAGGTAAATATTCCATTATAGCTATCAATATTTTTGTGGCTGTCGGTGTATATTATCTGTTCGTGATAATCTGCAAACGTATTATCGGTCACACCTACTGTAGCAAACAGATTTTTAGATAAGCTGCTTTCAATTTCAAGAACATTACCGTTTTCCGTACTTGTTGCAACACAGAAGAAATAACGATACTTGTTTTCATTATAAGTATCAAAGAGTGGTTCAATCACATCGATTTCCGAAGCTTTTTCACCAGAATCAACGATAAACTCTGCATCGCTTCTATCCAAATTATTACAGCCATACCACCTGTAATTCAAATTAAATCCCGCCACCTTGAAGCTTAACGGTGATTCATACCACAAAACCTCATCGGCTATATCGTTTATCACTGTATCGGTTGTGTTATAGAGTTTAAAATTCAAACCGTATAAATCAGCCTTATCTTCTACAACACTACCCTCGTATGCATATATAATAGCCTCAGAATCCTTTACCTTGAAGTTCTTTATATCTGAGCCTATAACAGCAAATTCGCACTCCGGCAAATCATTTACTGTTCGTACATTCTCAAGTGCCAATGATTTAACAGTCACACCATTGAACGCATCTTCCTCAACAATCTCAAGAGCAGGCATTACAACATCCGCATCTTCTATACTTGATGTATCCGTGCCAAAGAGACAATCCTTGCCAACATAAGTCAAATCACTTAAATTAATACAATCCAAGCTAAGAGATGAGCATCCATAAAAAGCTTCTTCGCCAAGGCTTGTTATATGTGCCGGTTCAGAAGCATCACCACCGGAGCCAACTATCTGACTAAGTGCGGCACAATTTTTGAAGCACCGGGCAGGAACGGCAATATCACCATTCACAGAAACACTCATCAGTGATGTATCGTTCTCAAATGCATTTACCCCTATTGTGCCGACCAATGAAACAGATTCAAGATTTTCACACTCCGCAAATGCATATTCACCAATATATGACAGATTGCTAAAATTCACCTGAGTAATATCAGTGTTATAAAAACTATAGTCTCCTGCCGAAGTCAAACAAGGCATAGTAATTGTTGACAACGAAGTATCCATAAAAGCACCGTCACCTACAATTTCTACCCGCGGAAAGTTAACTATGTACAAATCGGATTTTCCTGCAAAATACTCAACAGGTATTTCAGTGACATAAGGTGCGCTGAAAACTCTAAGATTTGGCATATCGCTCACATAAGACTTTCCCGATTCAGTTACCGGTAAATTCTCCACCTTTTCCAAACGCAACTGCACAACATCGCTACAACCGTCAAAAGCGTCAATTGCTATAGTTGGGGCGACGTTATTATCAAGGCCTATATACCCTAACGCTGTACAATTTTCAAAGGCCTTTGTGCCTATATGGCTGACAGCTGACAAATCAACTCTCGATAAAGATGTACACTCTGCAAAAGCATAATCTCCGATTTTTTCTAAATATTCATAACCATCTTTTTCTAATTTATTTGTTTTTGTACCATAAAAAGCATAGTCACCGATTTCTTTCACTTTATTGAATCCATACGATGAGCATATGGATGTACCATAAAAAGCATAATCACCTACCGTAATAGCTGAATTAAAAGATACATCATTAAGCTCGGTATAATTTTCAAGAAAATGGTTCGGTATTTCAATCAATGAATTCGCACTGAACCCGATTAAATTACTTACCCCCTCAATATTTAACCTGCCTGTTTCATCTACAGGAAATTCTTCAACAGCATTAAGTCTAATAATTTGAAGATCTGTACAACCTCTTAAAATATCAAAATCAAAATCTTTTATATAACCATTTGAAAAGCTTGTCAGTTTTTTGCAATTTTCAAAGGCTCCGTTACCGATTGAAGTAACATTGTACATATCAACGCTTTCAAGAGAAACACAATTTTTGAATGCATTTTCGCCAATAGATTGATTATAGTTGCTTATATCAACATGCTTAAGATTTGCACAACCCTTGAAAGTGCCTGATGGTAAGCAAGGAATATTCGGCATTACAATCTCTTGCAGATTACTGAATCCGGTAAACATAAAGGTTTCTTCATCTATAACCACATTTACCGACTTAAGGTTGAGGTAGGTGATTGTGCTTTCGCTACCTTCAAAAATACCAGTGTTATATGTGGTAAGCTTTGGCAAATTAACCTCACCAAGGTTACTGCATTGTGCAAATGCACGCTCACCTGCAGTTGTAACCTTAAGGCATTGTGGATTATTTATAGCAGTACCACAGAAGCTTTCCACACCGATTTCAACAGTATTTGTGAAATCATACCAGGATAAAGCCTGACAGTCCTTAAATGTATAATCAGGGACTTTTGTAACACTGTAAAAATCAACATATTGAATATTGGGGAAATTCTCCGAAAAACCATAACCTACAGGTATCTCGGCAAGATTTCGCATAACCATTTTCGTTACATTTTTGCTACTTTCGAATATTGAAAAATCAACTGTAGTTAATTTTGATAAATAAACCTCACTTAATTCGTCAATACATGAAAAGCTACCCTTACCGACAGTTGTGACATTAGCAAGGCCTGAAACAGCCGTAATAGCTGTATCCTTAAAGGCGTAGTCACCTACAGATACAACCTTTGTTAATGTATATGTCTGCAAAGCTGAATTTTCAAAACTGCTTACGCCAACAGCGGTAACTAAAGGTAAATTTACTTCTTGCAGATTAGAACAATCTTTAAAGTAATTATCAGGAACAGTACCTACACAATTAACGGCACTAAACGATGCAAGAAACGGTATCGTCTGCGACACGGCTTTTGTTCCGCTTATTATACTTTTAACACCCGGGAGTTCAAATGAAGTAATATTGACCGAGCCCTCAAAACTATCGATATTAAACTCCTGTAATTTTGCAAGAGAAACCGTAATAAGTGCAGGACAATCACCAAAGCTCTTGGTGCCTAATGATGTAATTTTACTGTGGGTCAGATTTTCAACTCCGCAGCCTGCAAAAGCGTAATCACCCACGGTAGTCAATGCTGTCAGCTTTATGGTTTTTAGTGCTGAACAACCATAGAAAGCATAATCCTCTACCGTAACCAACGCATTCATATTCACGGTTGCAAGCGACGAGCAACCATAAAACGCTTCAGCTTCAACAAGAGTAACCTTGTTTGCAGTTATCTTTTCTAAGCCAACGCAACCTTTAAAGGCTCCCTGCGGTATTGTTGTAAATGCAGAAAGTGTAACACTTTGCAACGACGGGCAATTTTTAAAGGTATCCCTCAGCAAAGTAGTCAACGAAGAAAATGAAATACTTTTAAGCGATATACAATCCCTGAAAGCACCCTCGCCCAAATTAGAAACCCCGGTCACATTAACTGAGGCAAGCTTCGAAGAACCGGCAAAGCACTCCGAGCCTATAGTTTTGGTATTGGTGAGGTACACGGTCTTAAAACCACAATTATAAAAAGCTTTCTCACCCACACTTGTTGAATATACGGCACTGAGTGTTCCTGTGGTAGTACCTGCATTTTCAAACGCGCTGATACCCATAGTTTTCAGATTTGATAATGCAAATCCATTTAAAGATGAACAGCCATAGAAGGCTCTGTCGCCCAAAGCTTCAACAGACGGTGCTGTTACAGATTCAAGGCTTGTACAGCCATTAAACGCATCTGCCCCTATAGTAAGTAATCCCTGACTAAAGGTCACACTTTCGAGTGTTATATTGTTTTGAAAAACACCATCTGCAATCCCTGTTACTATAGCATTGTTGTAGTACATCGGAATTGTAACAAAACTATCTGTACCGCTGTAACTTGTAAGAATACCATTTTCTACGGTAAATACAGATTCATCAAGATTTGATTTTGTATATTTAACTGTTGTGGTTGAGCTATTCTTGGAATTTTCGCTTATTGCAAAGGCATTTACCGTTGTAGTTTCGGTAACCCTAAACGGCCCTGTGTACAAAGCAAATGTGTCTTCCGCCATTTCCGAAGTATTATAGAGAATTTCAGCACCTGCGGTTGAGCAGGTAATTTCCACATCAACATACCCTGAAAAAACACCTGTTACATTTGAAAATTCAGGCGTTGCACAGGTAGCGCTTATTGTTGCAAGGGTACCCGGGCAAACATAATGCACATTGTGTTTACCCGCACCACGCCTTGAGGTGTCATAAAGCATAGTATACATTTCATCAGGTGTAAGGTAAGTACCTGTTGCAAGCTGATATGCTACTACACAAGAGATAAAGGGCGCCGCCATAGATGTACCCGACATAATTTTGTATGTATTATTAAGATGTGAACTGAGAATATTTACACCCGGTGCAGAGATATCACGAGTTGAACCCCAGTTGGATGAAGCCGCCTTGTATTTTGTTGTTTCAATAGAAACGGCACATATTACCTGTGGTAAGCACGCGGGAGTGTATGTTGTTTCTGCCAAATTCACACCATCGTTACCTGCAGATACAACAACAGTTATACCTGCATTATAAGCCGCCTCAACAGCCTCTGCAAGGAGCTCGCTTTCACCCTCACGTGAAAGACTCAGGTTGATAATATCAACCTCATCCTCAACAGCCGCCATAATACCCAGATAAACCTGTGTATCGGTGCCCACACCACCTTTGTTAAGCACTTTGTAAGGTTTAATGATAACATTATCCTTGGTGTTTGCGGCAATTATACCTGCAACGTGAGTGCCGTGACCCCTATCATCATAACAGGATACGTTGTTCACACTATCAAATCCGGTGGGCTCTACCCTACCAACGAGCAACTCGTGATCGTTGGCTACACCCGAGTCAACAACTGCAACAACTACTTCGCCACTTGACATTGCTTCTTTTGCTTCTGTGAAGCCAAACATATCAGAATGATATTGGGTGGGACACTCAACTGTTGCCTCAGAAAAAACAAGTTCCTCTTCAGTTTCTGTTTCAGAAAAAATCATATCTTCCTGAACAAACTCGACATCAGGTTGCTCTCGATAATATTCATAAGCCGCAAAACAGGATTCCTCGTCATCGAACTGAAGAATATGCAACTCATTATATCCACCCACATAATCCACAGAGTCAAGTGTATCAACAGGCGAAGATGATTTGACAATGAGTCTGTTGGTTTCCGCATCCACATATTCCGTCTGACCGAAACCACCATACAGGGCATCTGCGCTGTCGGATATTATAAATTCATCATCGGTACCAACTTCATTTACCATCTTGCAGAATTCATCTGTAAATGATTGCAAATCCACAGATTCTTCAGGAGTTTCATTTATAACGGTGTTTGTGTTATCGTGTTCCGCTGTTACGACACTAGTGTTTTCACCTTGTTTTATGGTTATATCAACAGCACCTACAACACTGGTGCTCGAAAAAAATATACAAGCAGAGACAATAAAAGAGATTATTTTCTTCATAAAATAATACACCTCCATAATTACATAATAGCATTTGATTATGTATCCATCAATTGTTTTTGTATCCAATTAACAAAAAACAATTTTGTTGATAATATACAACCTTGTATATATATGACAAAAAAAAGCAAAAACCGACTCAACTTTTTGCAATATTTTTTAAATTTATTGATATTGCACACTTTACGGCAGTTATATTCAGCAAATGTACCAACATCAAACCTAAACAAAAAGGTAGTCTGCCCATCCAAACAGAACGGCAGACCACCAATAATCATAGTTATGTTGTATTTACTTTAATTTCTCGTTTCATTCAACACCCTTTGTGCCCCAAGCAACACACCGATTTTTCCGCTATGGAAGTTGAGACCACCCTGAAGCCATACTGCGTAGGGCTCACGCAAGGGTGCATCGGCAGAAAGCTCGATAGATGAGCCGTTTGTGAAAGCACCTGCCGCCATAATAACCTGACTGTCATAGCCGGGCATATCCCAAGGCTCAGGCACAACGTAGCTGTCAACAACAGAGCCACTCTGAAGACCCTGA
>JAZRFO010000199.1:0-1678 GCA_045643685.1 Acutalibacteraceae bacterium | reverse complement strand
AATCTTATCTTGCTTTATGAATTTGCAGTTGTCTTTAAGGTAATCGTGTATGCGTTTTTCATCATCAGAAAGTTTAGATAAAAGAGTCTCATCCACTTTCTGTGACATATAGGAAATAACGTAGTTGAGACCTATACCGGCAGGAAGCATTGCTTTTGCAGCCTCAAAAAGCGTACAAAAAGTAGTCTCTTTAAGTCGGGTGACAAGTTCAAGCATCTCCTCATTGAACAAGGGTTTGTCATCAATAACACTTGCTATTGACTTTAACTTAAAGTTGTCATCCGCCTCAAAAAGCGGCTTCACGGACAGTATAAGTCCCTGTTTTTTACGATTACCGTTACCAAACGGTACCATTACCCTACAACCCGGAAGCGCATAAGGCTCAAGTTCAAAGGGTATTTTATAAGAGTATGGTGCATCAAAATGATACACCAGACCCTCTACTGCTACTAAAGCAAAATAAGCATCAGAACCCATAATCAGATGTGTGCGATTTCGTCGGGTTCAACAATTTTGTAATTGTCCTCAAGGAAATCGTTGAGTGCAAGGCTTACTGCCTTTTCGGTTGTGATAACCTTGTCCTCGAGATTTTTGTTGGAAATTTCACGGGCACGTTTAGCAGTAGCGGTTACAAGTGAGTAACGGCTGATGTGTCCTGTAAGTACTTTGCTAAGATCCTGGTTAAGCATAATTATTATCCTTTCAAAAATTAATTCATATCATCTACAAGTGCTTTCATTCGTGAGTATTTAAGGGACTCTGCCTCAATTATGGCACAGACCTTATCAGCACAAAGGCTAACACTGTCATTTACAACTATGTAATCATATTCGCAAGCGCGTTTAATTTCGTCCTTGGCAATGGCGAAACGTTTATTGAAACTTTCTTCAGTTTCAGTACCGCGACCTTTAAGGCGATTTTCAAGTTCTTCCATTGAAGGAGGTACTATGAAAACTGATACACACTCGGGGAAAACCTTACGTACGTTTCCTGCACCTTCAACCTCAATTTTCAAAAACACGTTTGAACCGCCGTCGGTTAATTCTTCGATACGTTTTTTAGGAGTTCCGTAGTAATTGGAGCCGTATTTTACATATTCAAGGAAGTAACCCTCGGTAATATTTTTTTCAAAGGTTTCAACATCTGTGAAAAAATAATCCACACCATCAACCTCGCCGTCACGCATAGCACGTGTTGTAACGGAAATTGACTGTTGCATATTGATGTCGCGGTTTTTAAGCTCCGCAAGAACCGTATCCTTACCACTACCTGAAGGACCTGAAAAAACTATAAGCAAACCTTTATTCTTCAAAGCCAAAATCACGACCGCCTTTCTGGTCATTGAAACGCGCAAGAAGTTGCTCGGCACTTAAAAACGAAAGCACAACGTTATCACTATCTGTAATAATAACACCCTTTGTTTTTCTGCCGTGAGTTGCATCCACAAGCTGCGCTCTTTCACGACACTCCTGTATCATTCTCTTTGCAGGGGCAGAATCAGGACTAACCACTGCTACTACCCTGTCGGCATTTATAAGGTTGCCGAAACCGATATTAACAAGTTTCATAATTTTACTCTATATTCTGAATCTGTTCGCGGATTTTTTCAACTTCGGCTTTAATATCAATAACTCTACGTGCGATATCCACATCCTGTGCTTTGGAGCCGATTGTATTA
>JAZRFO010000198.1:0-3395 GCA_045643685.1 Acutalibacteraceae bacterium | reverse complement strand
TCAAAATAGCGGACTTATTCTCTACAGTACCACTTTAAAGGGTAATTACCGCGATTCAAAACTTAATGCTTTCGGTGTTCACGATATTGCCTACGTTTATATAAATGGTGAATTAAAGCATATTTACAACCGTGCAAAACTTAAAGGGAAAGATATTTGTGATGAAGGTTTTTCAGTTCCCATTGAGGCTTTTGACGGTGAAGTTAAAATTGATGTGCTTGTTCAGGCTTTTGGCAGAATAAACTATGCACGAAGAATTTACGACAGAAAAGGTCTTGACGAAATTTATATTGAAGGTCAGGCTATTGTGGATTGGGACGTTTACTGTATGGAACTTGATGAAGCACCTGTAGTTCCTTACAAAAATAGTCACAAAGACTTCCCCTGCTTTATGAAAGCAACCTTTAAAGCGGACAAGAAACTGGACACATTTGTGGATATGCGTGGTTTCGGTAATGCTATTGTTTACATTAACGGCTTTAATCTTGGCAGATTTATTAAGGGTGGTCCTCAGTATACATTGTACCTTCCGGGCGTGTTCCTTAAGGAGGAAAATGAACTTGTAGTTCTTGAGCTTGATGGCACAAACAAAAAATCTATATCACTTATTGATAAGCCTATATTGAAATAAAACATAAGGAGTTGTGTTCGGGTAATGAACACAACTCCTTGATTTTATTAGCCGTATTTAATTGTTTTTGTTTGGGAACTTTAACTGTGAAAACACGTAATTCTCCTAGTAGGCTTGAAACGTACATTTTACCGGCGAAAATTATTGGTTATTCTTCATCGGGTTCGTACGGAAATACGGGCATTAATTCTAATTTAAATTGATTGATTTTGTGAAGCCTATCAATTCTTGCTTTTGTTTCTTCGTCTTCGCAAACACCCTCGCGGATGTATCTGTCAAGAGTTTCGTACGTGAAGCCTAAATTATCCTCGTCGGTTTTACCGCAAAGTCCGTCAATGGGAACTTTGTCTACGAACATAGGGGGAAGACCAAGAACTCTGCCGATTTCCTTTACTTCCTGAACAGTGAGCTTTGAAAGGGGTGAGAAATCACCTACACTGTCACCATAGCGTGTTGAATAACCTACCCAATCTTCGGATAAATTACAGGTGTTAGCCACTCTGCCGTTAACACTTTGAGAAATGGCGTAAACTGTAGCCATTCGTATTCTTGGGGGTAAGTTAGTGGTTGCCTGAGTGGTAATTTCAACACCGCATTTCTGGAGTTCATTATAAAGACCATCGTATGCGTCCTTGATATTAACCGTATAACTTTCTATGCCAAGGTGTTCCACAAGGGCTTTTGAAACATCAATATCAAATTGCTCACCTTTAGGCATAAGAACACCCACAACATTCTCTTTGCCGAGTGCCTCAACAAGAAGTGCCGCAACAACGGAACTGTCTTTACCGCCGGAAACACCTACAACACCTTTGCAGCCTTTTCCGTTTACCTCAAACCAATCTTTTATCCATTGAACAATATCATTTTTAACTTTAAGTGCATTAAAACTCAATTAACTCACTCCTTCTTAAAATATTTTAGCCTGTTTCATGCAATTTTTCAATATTTTTAATATAAATATCTTGCAATAAGTGAAGCAAAAATTTATAATTAAAATGTATAATTATTTTTCTGTGGGGTAAAAAAGATGACAGTTAGTTCGGCTATAAAGTCGTTGGTAAAATATGCTCAGAAAAACGGTCTTATTGACTCTTTGGATGAAACCTGGGCTATCAACGGTATTCTCGGTGTTCTGAATCTTGACAGTATAGATGACGACGAGATTATCGAAAATGCAGAGCTTGAGGATATTCTTAAGGTTCTTCTTGACTATGCTTGTGAAAAGGGACTTTGTAACGAATCGGTGGTTTACCGCGATTTGTTGGATACAAAGATTATGGGTGTTCTCACCCCTCGTCCCTCTGAGGTTATAAATAAATTCAACTCTTTGTATGAAGAAAGTCCTGAAAAGGCTACTGATTATTACTATCATTTATCAAGAAAATCCGATTATGTAAGAGAATACAGAATAAAAAACGATATTAAATGGGTAACACCTACCGAATATGGTGATATTGATATTACCATAAACCTTTCAAAACCCGAAAAGGACCCGAAAGCCATTGCGGCGGCACTTCTTATGAAGCAAAGCTCATATCCTAAGTGCCTTTTGTGTCCTCAAAACGAGGGCTATGCAGGTAGGGTAAACCACCCTGCAAGACAGAATCACCGAATTATCCCCGTTGATTTAAACGGTGAAAATTGGTGTTTACAGTATTCTCCCTACGTTTATTATAACGAGCACAGTATTGTGTTTAATTCACAACACGTGCCTATGAAAATAACTGAGGACGGTTTCAGAAGACTTTTCGCTTTTGTTAAAAAGTTCCCTCATTACTTCGTGGGCTCCAATGCGGATTTACCCATTGTGGGCGGTTCCGTGCTCACTCACGACCACTTCCAGGGTGGCAATTACACATTCGCTATGACAAAGGCACCTGTTGAAACTGAGGTCCAGTTCAAAGATTACCCCAATATTGAAGCAGGTATTGTTAAATGGCCTATGTCTGTGCTCCGTTTAAGAGGCGATGATGCGGATGAAATCTGCGCACTTTCAGGTAAAATTCTTGCAAAGTGGCGTGAATACACCGACGAAGATGCATTCGTTTTCGCTTATACCGATGGAGTACCCCACAACACAATAACACCCATTGCCCGTTTCAAAGACGGTAAATATGAAATGGACCTTGTGTTGAGAAATAATATTACTACTGAACAGTATCCTGATGGTGTTTACCATCCTCATCCCGAACATCACCATATCAAAAAAGAAAACATCGGTCTTATTGAGGTTATGGGTCTTGCGGTGCTTCCCGCCCGTCTTAAGGACGAAATGAAACTTATTGAAGATGCTATAATCAACGGCGACGATATTTCTGAGAATGAAAAAATCGCAAAGCATAAAGAGTGGGTTGACGAAATAGTTAAAAATAACGTTGTTACTCCCGAAAACTGCGCGAAGATTATACGTGACGAAATCGGTAAAGTGTTTGCGGACATTCTTAAGCAGTGCGGTGTGTTCGACAGAACCGACGAAGGAAAAGCACAGTTCTTGAAATTCATTGATAAAGTAAACGAATAAAAGGAGAATATTATGTTTGAAAAAATCAAATCACAAATCTTAATTGGCAAGGCACTTGTTAATCAGAACGAATTTGACGGCAGAGCATTTTCTTTTGAGCTCAAACAGGATAAAGAAAGCATCAAGGGTGTGCTCAAAGCAAAGTGCGATATGGTTATGAAGTCCTTTGAAATTGAAGATGAAAAGGATTTTGACGACGATGATTTATTCTATGCCAACGGTTATCAGGCATGGACAACA
>JAZRFO010000197.1:0-6269 GCA_045643685.1 Acutalibacteraceae bacterium | reverse complement strand
AAATAACTTCGGGGAAGGGCTCACCGGGAAGAAGTAAAATCTGCTGTGTGCCGTGCTTTATGTAAGCCATTTCGGTGAGAAGTGCAAGACCTAAATCACCCTTATCACAAGGATAACGTTGTGAAGAACAAGCGTGGATAGTTGCCATAAGTGCAAGAAGACCATTGTCAACAGGTGAATAATACTTCTGTTGAAGAACTGTAATTTCAACAGGCATTTCCTTGTCGTTGTCGATACCGAGTGCGGCTTTACCGAGTGTAAGACCCTCAAGACGTGTTCTTTCCTGCTTATCTTCGCAGAAGTCGCCGGGATCAACGGCACCTATAGCACCTACACCGTAAAGTACGTTAACTGTTTTTTCGTCGTTGATATATTTTCTTACCCAGTAAGGATAGTCTGCGCCACATTCACGGTTGTCACCGCCCAAAGTATTGGGATGCGCCGCGTAGTTAAGGAACCAGGTTTCAGTTGAACCATCCTCGGGAACAAAGCGTGTTCTTGTAAGAACATCGTGTAATGCATTGGGTTCACGTTTGCAGAACTGTGCTTCGGGAACACTTACGGTACCGATATAAAGCTTACCGGGTTTGCGGTTTTCATAAGCTTCAATTGCAACTTCCTTAAGGGACTTAAGAAGAAGTTCCATATACTCAGGGTCTTTACCGCTCTGGAGTTTCATAAGCTGACCCCAATAACCTACAGTATCAAAACCTGCGTGGGTGTGAGTACAGGATACGAATACACCTGCACATTTGCTTTCTTCGATTAAATCCTTAAGTTCGTCACGAACAAGGTTAAGTTCAAAGTTTGTAAGACCGATGATGTCGGCGCTTATATGAATATAACCACCGTTATCGTCCGCACCAACCCACATTGCGCTGACTGTAATGGGGTCGTGAACGCTTTCAATAACGTGACCCATACCATGACCTGCAATCCAGTATGTTTTAGCCTTAATATCCTCGGGCATAACCTCACGCATTGCATAACCGCAAGCATAACTATTGCCCTTGATTACTGTGGGCTCAGGTCTGGGAAGTGCCTCAGCCTTGACGCCCTTTCTGATCATCTTTTTGGAACTCATTTTACCAATTTTTCTAACAGCTTTTGCCGCAATTTCGTTAAAACCCATATTTGTATACTCCTTTATGAGAATATAATATTTCTTCAATATATTATTTTAACAATAATACCATAATATGTCAATTAAACAACTGACCAAATACCGAGTACATAAATTGTTGAAAGTATATATTAATAAAGAAAAAACGCCTGTTTCCCACTTAAGAGAAACAGGTGTTTTAAGTTATTTCAAGAAATTAATAATTCTATTTTCTTACTGCAAAGTAAGCCTGAGGAAGCTTCCATACGGGGCAAACCTCGGGTGCTTTTTTACCCATTACAAGCTGACCGCAGTTACGGCATTCCCACATAGTTTCCTCTGCTTTTTCGAACACTGCCTGCATTTCAACATTATTGAGAAGTGCTCTGTAACGTTCCTCGTGTGATTTTTCGATTTCGGCAACCATACGGAAACGCTTTGCAATTTCTGTAAAGCCCTCTGCCTCTGCTTCGTCAGCAAAGGTAGCGTACATATCTGTCCATTCGTAGTTTTCACCCTCTGCGGCAGAGAGAAGGTTGTCGGCAGTAGTACCTATACCCTGAAGCTCTTTGAACCACATTTGTGCGTGTTCTTTTTCGTTGTTTGCAGTCTGTTCAAAAATAGCGGGAGTCTGGTGATAGCCCTCTTTTTTAGCAACAGATGCGAAATAGGTATATTTATTTCTTGCTTCGCTTTCGCCTGAGAATGCGGCACGAAGATTCTGTTCGGTTTTTGAGCCTTTAAGTTCCATAAATAATACATCCTTTCATTATTGTTATTAACAATTATTCCCTGTGGGGATTTAATTATACTTTACAATATAGTTAAGATTTTGTCAAAGTTTTTTTGTTGACTTATATTTTTTTATGTGGTAGTATAACGATATATTTAAGTGAAGGAGATATTTTTATGTCAAAAACTACTCAGCCCGCAGATGGCAAAAAAGCCTTTCTTGCAAAGCTTTGGATCTTTGTTAAATTCATTTTTGCAAGTTTGGGTGCTTGCATTGTCCAAATTGCATTGGTTAACCTTATTCCTATGATTCCCGCTGTTAAAGATCTTTTTGATCAGGAGTTTGTTAAGCTTGTAATTAACGACGTTCCCGTTTTCAACTACCCTGTTAACTACAACGAGGCCGGTGAAATCATCCTCGGTGGTCTCGGTCACTGTATCGCATTCAACGTTTCAAACGTTGTTGCTCAGATTGTAGCATTCTTCATAAACAGAGAAAAGACATTCAAATCAAGTGCAAATATAGCAATTACACTTCCTATTTACCTTGTTTGTACAGTTATAATTCTTCTCGGCTCTGCATGGCTTGCTCCCACAATCAACACCTTATTACTCGGTTTAGATTGGTCTCCTGCTCTTGCAAACAACATTTCAACCTTTGGTTGTATGTTCTTCCAGTTCATTGCATTCTTCCCTGTTCAGGCAATTCTCTTCCGCAAGAAGAAAGAGGACAAGAAATAAGATACATAAAAATTAACCGACTTGCTTTTGCAAGTCGGTTTTGTTTTGTCAGAAATTCATATTATTCCAACCCCAGTCGGAATAGCCCTTATATTTCACATATATTCTGTCGGGTGAAATACCAAGTTCGTTACTGAGGATATGGCAAACTTCTTTGGTCATTTTTTCGCTACCCTCGGGTGATACAGAGCCTAAAAGCTCAACGTCAACAATAGCAGAATCACTTGAATCGTCGCCTTTGAACCAAAGCTTAACACCATCTTCGATACCTACCATAAGCCAGGCTTCCGTTTTCCCGGGAAAACATTCAATAGCTTTGCCGAAAGCGGTTTTTAAAGCATCGCAATTTTCGGGTGTGAGATTTTTTGTTGTTTTCAAATTGATATAGGGCATAATACAACCTCCTTAAATTACACTAAAGATAACATAATAGTGAAAAGCACTACCTATTAAAACCACCACGTGAAAAATCGGGTGGATTTTTTCATTTTTTCTGCCGAGTCGGACCAACAAGGCACCCAAAAGGTAGAAAGCGCAACCGATTACAACAAGAACAAAATCCTGTGTGTTAATCTGACCCAAAAGGGGTACCGCAACAAGAATCATAAGGGTACAACACACAATGTAAGTCACCATTGTAAAAGCCTTTAATTTCTCAAAGAAAAACACCTTTGAAAAAAGACCAAAAATCGTGCAAGTCCACGCGAGGGTAAAGACAACAATACCATGGAGTTTACTGACTTCAAAAAGGGTTATAAGTGCACAGGGCGTGGCTGTACCTGCAATAAGTAAGGGAATTGCCGAATGGTCAACTATCCTTGCAATTCGCTTTGCTTCACCATTTTTCAGAAAATGATAGACTGTTGAAACGGTGTAAACCGCGCAAAGAGCCAAAGCATAGACCACGGCACTGAAAACGTGACGTGCTCCCTCCGCTTTAACAATAAGTAAAATACCACCCAAAAGACCCAACACAGCACCAAAGCCATGTGTCAGGTAATTGAGGGTATCTACCCCTCTTGAATATTCAATTAATTCAACATCTTTACCGACCATAATATCACCAACACGATAATATCACAGACTTGGGGTATTTTAAAGAGTTTTTTCGTTAATTTTTGTTATTTTCGAGCCACTTAAAAGCGTTAAAAGCCAATAACGCACTACCGATTTTTAAAACAGTTTCATCAAAAGTCACCTTGGGGTGATGTTGGTGATACTTAAAACCTTTTTCGGGCTCACCCGAAGCCAAAGCAACCATTATGGACGGCACCTGTTTACTGATATATGAAAAGTCCTCAGAACCGCCCTTGTGAGTGTTTTCTGCACCAAAGCTTTCGGCATTTACTACCAGTTTGTCACCCAATAATTCCCTTGCGTATTCCTCGGTGGATTTGACTAAATTTTCATCATTGACAAGTGTGGGGCAGCCACTACCAAAGGTGACACAAACCTTTGTCCTGAAAGCATTACCCGTACTCTCGGCAATTTCAGTAATGCGTTTTTTCATATTCTGCCGAAGATTATCATCAAAAGCACGTAAAGTTCCCTGCAAAACTGCAGTATCGGCAATTACATTACCTGCAGTACCGCCGTGAAAAGAGCCTATAGTGATAACACCTTCATCGGTTACGCCCATTTCCCTTGCAGAAATCTCTTGTAATGCTATTAAAATATGAGCCGCCGCAGTTATAGGGTCTATGCCTAAATGGGGCGTTGAGCCGTGGCAACCCTTACCCTGAATATTAATAGTAAAATAGTCTGCCGCAGGTGCTCCAACTCCGGGTGCAGGTACAATAACCGTACCTGTTTTTAAGGGAAAACCCGCCATAACGTGAAGCATCATAGCTACATCAACATCGGGATTTTTGAGAATGCCGTTTTCTATCATATTATTGGCACCCGACAGAGTTTCCTCCGCAGGTTGGAACATCAACTTAACCCTACCCGAAAGTTCATTTTCAAATTGTTTAAGAATTTTAGCCGCACCCAAAAGCATAGCCGTGTGCATATCGTGACCACAGGCGTGCATTCTCCCCTCTTTACAAGAAAAATCCAGACCCGATTCCTCGTTTATAGGTAAAGCATCCATATCTGCACGAAGCAAAAAGGTTTTGCCTTGTTTTTCACCTATAACGGCACTCACACCACATTTACCGCAATCGGTATATTCGCACCCTATTTCCTGTAATTTTTCTTTTACAAAGGCGGTGGTTTCTGTTAAATCAAACTCTGTTTCCGCGTGAGCGTGTAGCCAACGGCGGTTTTCGGTAATTTCATTTTCAATGGATTCGGCAGTTTTTAAAAAGTCTTTTGCCGTCATATTTCAAACTCCCGAATTACAAATATCGTCTGATTTCCTGAGCAAGATGCTCTTCGAGATTTATAAGACGTTTACAAATATCCTTTGACTTTTCGTCCGCCGCCTTGTACTCATTGAGATACTTATTAAGGGATTTTACACCCATATTGCAACCATCTGTAATAAGGTCGGCAACAACCTTGTCACTTTGCTCCATACCGAGTTTAAAATTCGTTTTCATCCATGACATACCCTTTGCAACGGGGTTGGGATTCTTACCCGTATCCTTGTACTGAGCAAGAAGCATCTGAATTTCTGTATCAAGTTTGTAATGCTCATCCTTGTTTTCAATAAGAAACTTTTTTAATTTTTCGCTTTTTGTGTAATCTAAAACATCGTCAATGGCTGCAACACCCATTTTCACACCTGCGTCACACTCACGAAGAAGTCTGATTGTATCCTGTTGTACCAAAAAAATCATCCTTTCAAATTTTTTAAAAACATTATTCCCTGAATTGACAATATTTATGTAAACAAAAAAACACATCGGACTTCAACGAACTGAAAGCCGATGCATTTTTATTTTAATACTTTTTGAACTGTGTTATATAGATTCCTGTATGCCACGTCTTTTTTCATAGCCTCGCTCAGAGGCATATCCTTTGGTGTTATTTGGTAAAATTCATCTATGCCGTAGTCGTGCAACGCATCCGCATCGTCTGAAACGGAACCCGCAAAAGCAATTACTTTTTTGTTGTGTTTTTTTGCAATCTGAGCTACACCCACAGGGGCTTTACCCATGGCACTTTGGCAGTCAAGTCTACCCTCGCCGGTTATAACAATATCCGCATTCTGCAAATGCTTTCCAAAGCCGATTTCTTCAAGTATTATATTCACACCCGATTTCAACTCCCCATTAAGGAAAGTAAGAAAAGCAAAACCCATACCTCCTGCGGCACCTGTGCCAGGATATTCCGCGTCTGTATCAGGGAAAAGTGTTTTTGTGGTATTCGCGTAGTTTTTAAGCCACGAATCCATTTTGAGTATATCCTCTGCCGTTGCACCCTTCTGCGGTGCAAAAACCTTACTGCAACCAAGCTCACCACAAAGAGGATTAGTAACGTCACAGGCTACCAAGAATGAGCAATCCTTTAATCGTGGTAAAGCATTTTCGTCAGAAATATTTTCCAGAAATTCAAGACCCTCGGCACCCACAGGTATGTGGTTACCGTTAATGTCAAAAAAATCAAAGCCTAAGGCGGAGAGCATACCTGTTCCGCCATCGTTTGTGGCACTTCCGCCGATACCGACTATAAATCTTTTGCAACCCCGGTTAATGGCATCCTTTATAATTTCACCAACACCGTAGGTAGTGGTTTTTAAGGGGTTGCG
>JAZRFO010000196.1:0-4925 GCA_045643685.1 Acutalibacteraceae bacterium | reverse complement strand
CAATGAGTGTGTGGCGTTGCAGATTTACGATATAGTAAAAGCCACTACCAAAATCGACGGATCAAATATAAAAATAAGTGAAGCCTAATAAAAAGAAAAATCCCGAAACGTTTTCGCGTTTCGGGATTTTCCTTTTTATTTGGCTTCACTTATTTTAATATTTGCTCCGTCAATTTTCGTATTGGCTTTTACAATATCCGTTATCTGCAAGGCGGCAGATTCATTGAGTTTGCCTTTTTCTAAAATAATCTGAACCGAATTATCATTTATAATCGCCACACAGGAACCGGAAATTTTGGCGCTTATGAGTGTTTCCAAATCGCTTTCAACTTTTATTTGCTTAGATAATTCATCAACACTTGCCGTTATGGTTTTTGCCTCCTCGCTACCCGACACCGCAGATTTCAACGATTTATTTAGTTTATCAATGGTTTCGTCACGGGCTTTATCCCTGTTTAATCTGACCTCAGCAAAATAATCACCTTTTTCCGCCTCTGCATTTACATACTGTGCCTCGCCCAGATTCTGCACGTATTCGCTTTCGTCGGTATTCTTTAAAATTGTGTCCTTGCCGTTATTGGTATAATACCAATTCACAAAGACCGCAGCACCCAGAGCCACCACCAATGTACCTAAAATAAGTTGCCGTCTTTTTATAATAAGATTCATAAAATCACTCCTTACACATTTTTTCAACTGACACCTGCGCGGTGCTTATATTAAAAAGGGCGCACACCGTATCGGTTATGGCGGTTTTTACCCTTATGCTATCCGCACCCTCGGCAATTACCGCCACACCCTTTACCGTGGGTTCATAAACTTTAATAACAAGGCATTCCTCGTTATTTGAGCCTTTTTTCACAATTATATATTCCTCAGAAAGTTCATTTCGGTTTCCTGTTTCGTTTTTTTCACCCTTGGTGTCATAGCTTTTTGCATAAACATTTTCGTAGCAGGTATCCACCGTAAGCATAACCTTAACACTCCCTGCCCCCTCAATATCCGAGAGTAATTTTTCAAGATTTTTCTCTGTTTTCTTAATATAATCTTCTGCACAAAAGGGGGGGTCTTCATTTGATTTTGGTTCCTCAGAGGTAAACTCACTCAACGTAAGACCTGCTAAAACCACCACCGCACCAATAATCATCACTATGGTTTTTTTAGGTAATTTCTTTTCGCGAATACGGTTAAAAAACTCCTTCATTTTTCACCAACCTTTGTAACCGAACGGTATTCCTCAGGAATTGAATTCTCTATTTCGGGAATCCTCCCTGAGAACTCCTTTGGAATTTCAACCGTAACACTTTCAAGCCATACGGTGCTTGTTTCTTCTTCAACGGAAGTTGTTACATATATTTCATATTCATCAACTCCCGAATTTATGAGTATATCACGAACTTCACCGTATACCTTTTTCTCCGTTAAATTTGCTGTATGCATTAAAGCATCGTAGTCGTTTATTTCACTTAATTCCTCGTACCCTGACAAATCGGGAATGGTAATTTCCGATTTTAGAAGTGGCGCAAAAGACGTGGTTAAAATCACCGCCATAATAATTACACGTAAGGTTTTACGGCTTTTGGCAGGAGCAAAATATTCTAAAAAGCCCCCTGCAATAGCACAGACCACGTAATTTATAAATACTGATTTTACTACTTCGCTCATACCGTTCCGCCCTTTACCGCTATTACTACCCCTACGGAAACTATAAATATTGCAGCTACTATAACTATTGTTGCAACCAATAAAATCAAGGTATCCTTAAGCACCGACAACATAGGACTACCCTTAGTTACCCCAAAGGAATTGCAGAGTATAATGGCTACATCCACCGCAAGAATCCAGGATAAAAGTTCTGCGAGTGTGGGTAAAACCGTTACAATTACTGTTATAATTCCGAAAATTCCTACAGTGTTTTTTATGATACTCAGACTTGAAATCAAGGCGGAATAGGTTTCGCTTACGGTACCACCTACCACAGGAAGGCTTCTGCCCACAACAAAACGTATACTCCTTGCAGTAACTGTATCCGCACCGTCACTGAGAACACCTTTTATAGTGATAATTCCCGAAAAGACAGTACCAACAAAGCTCATAAAAAAAACATATATCTTTTTGAACGTGGCACAAAAGCCAGAACTGAAGCCGTAAAAATCAAAACAGGACAAAAAGCTAAGACAACACATTACATTCACAACAGGTTGACAAAACTCGGTTAATAAGCCCGAGAAAAGCGTATCTGAAAAGACTGTCATTGCAGAATATGTAAGCCCCGCACTTATATTGCCCGAGGACGAAACTATGGCACAAAATGCCCCTGCAAAGGTGGTTGTAAATACGCTTAGAGTTTCAAGCACCGAGAAAGCGGAGCTTACCATTCCCGCAATACTTACCGCACCATTAAGGGCTATAACCGAGGAGCCCACAAGGTTCACAGTTTCAGCCGAGTCAAAAAAAGAGGATAAAAAGGACATAAGAATCAACACCCCGACGGTTATAAACAGGAATTTCAACGGGGCTTTCACGGAGCGTGATAATATATCGAAAAGGGCGGTAAATACCTTTACGGGACTTACACTGAATAAACTTTCGTAACTGAGCTCGTCTATTCCCAATTCCTGTAGTATACCGAGGGTTTCGTTGTCCGTGGCGGAAATGACAGAATCCAAGTCAAATTCCTCGTTATATTGGTCAATGTTGGACTCCAATGCCTGTACCGACACGGGACAAAAAATAAAAAGATTTACAACTAAAAATATCACTGATATTGCTTTTAAAAGTCTTCTCATTTTTTCACCCTAAAAATGACGTTGCCAACGTAATTACCGCCTGAAATACAGGCAGAGCGCAGGACACCGCCATAATTTTCACACCTATTTCCACTACACCCGCCAAGGCATTTTCGCCGTTATCACGGCAAATATCCGCAGTTACGGCACCGATGCTTAAAATACCAAAAACCTTGAGCATTATTTTTATACTCTGCTCACTTACCCCCTCAAGGGAAATCAATTCCTCCATAACGTTCATCAAGTCTTTGGCTTGTGGAAGCACCCCTATTAACACAATAACCCCAAGGGCAATCTGCACAATTGTGGTATAAACCGAGGCAGACTTTTTAATTACACTTAAAAGCACAACACCCGAAACGGCTATTATACCTATTTCCAATCCGCTCAAAACTGCATCACCGCACTAAGTTCATCCTTCAATTGATTTAATGCTGGTAAAAACATTGCAAGAACAATAATAAGACCCGCTATGGTTGTTAAAAGGGTGTACTCCTCCTTACCCGCCTTCTGCAACAACTGATTCATAACCGCTACAATAATGCCCACGGCTACCATTTTGAAAATTATCATTATATCCAGAGCATTTCACCTCGCAGGTCATTAAATAAATAAAATCACAATGCACAAAGCACCAAAAACACTGAGTGCCGTGTTAATCTGTATTTTGCTTTTTTCTCTTTTTTGGTGCTCATTCAATATATTACGAAATTTCTCAATATATTCATCGCAAAGGCTCAACTGCCCGTCCTTGTCGGTAGTCCCCAGATGGCTTACAAAGGTTTCAAAAAGTTCAATTGCTTTTTTATCACGGAGTTCAGGTATAAAAAAACTCCTATCATTTTGTTTAATATATTTAAATTTCTCGGTTTTAACCATTTGTAAGAGAGTTTCAAAATCCGTAGCGCGGTACTGAAACTCCATTCTCACAAAGTGTATAAAATCCACCGTTTCACCAAGAATTGCGGTTGTCTTTTTTTGTTTCATAGAATCCCTGAAGCCTACAAACAACAAAAGAAGTGCAACACCTGTCACCAACAAAATTCTCAAAAATTCACTATTCCTTTCACCTTGCAGGGCTCGTTTTTCCCTTCAAGCACAACCGCCTTTTTAAAAACACCTGCATCAATAAGGCATTTTATATTGGGTCGTTTAAGCACCTCATCAATACTCGAGCCATGAGCAGTAGCTATAACATTCACACCCGTATTCACCGCGGACAAAAGGCTTTTAGCCTCGTCCTCGCCACCGATTTCATCAAGAACTATAATATCTGGTGATAAGGTTCTTACGGCAATTTCCGTGCCTATGGCTTTGGGATATAAAGCAAGTACATCCGTATGCTCTCCCACGTCAAGACCGCAACCGAATGACAGAGATGCAATTTCGTCACGCTCATCAATTATGGCGCTTTTTAAAGGTTGGGATAAATTCTTACCCGAAAAATATCGGCATAAATCACGTAAAAGAGTTGTTTTACCCGAAAGAGGTGTTCCGATAATCAGAAATGAACGGCAATCACCGATATTTTCAAGTATATTTTTACTGCAGCCGTAAAACTCCCTCGCGACACGGATGTTGATACTGTTGAAAGACGACACGGAATAAACGGAACCGTTTTTCATAACCGCTCTGCCCACGACCCCCGCCTTGCAACCTCCCCTTAAAGGTATATAACCCTTGGCAATCATATCCTGATAGGTGTGAAGTGACCGTCTTGAAAGAGAAAAAACAATCTCCTGTAATTGCTTTTCATCTGTTTTTAAAACATTATCAAAGGGGGTAAAGGTAGTTTTTCCAGAAGATGTTATGTACGTCAGACCATTTGCACCCCAAAGAGTTACTGCACCGCCGTTTCTAAAACGAATTTCTTTGATTTCAGTTGCAATGCTTTCAGGTATTCGGGATAAAATACTCTTATAAAATTCGGGCAAAAGCCCAATGGCATTTAAAAATTCCTTCATAGTTACCATTCCTTTCAAAAAATACTTATTTTTACTTGTCCCGAAATAGAACACAAAATATAAACAAAATGAAAATAAAATGCAAAATCATTGAAAGAAAATAACATATATGTTATTATTTACTATGTATTGGAATACACAAATTCGAAGGACGGCAACAAAAAATGAAAGA
>JAZRFO010000195.1:0-5713 GCA_045643685.1 Acutalibacteraceae bacterium | reverse complement strand
CTCTGTGGAGAGTGTGTTTCTTGCAGAATCTGCAGTACTTCTTCATCTCCAACCTGTCGGGGTTGTTTTTCTTTTCCTTCATAGTGTTGTAATTACGTTGCTTACATTCTGTGCAGGAAAGTGTAATTTTAACTCTCACTATCGGCACCTCCAATTTTTGATTAGCCTCCCTCTCAAACGGTGAACGGAGCCTATCCCCTTTCATCCGAGGAGTTGTACTTTAATTGATTACTGACTGTGAGAAAATCAGGGCACAAAAAAAGAACCCTCTCCGAGAGGTGGCACAATTATAGCACGGGGGTATTCACTTGTCAATACCATTTTTAATTTTTTTCAATTAGTAATATCGACGTCAGTCCCGAAATTTTGCTTTCACATATTGCATTCGTGTTTTTGTGATGGTATAATAATGTATAAATACAATAAATATATAAGGAGGCGTTTTTTTGGCAGGAAAATACTCGGTTGCTTTAAGCAAAGTTATCAAGGCTCACTCCCTTGAAACCATATATATTCCAGACAAACCCGAAAGCGAATTGGTAATTTGTTCTCAGGACGTTAATCGTCCCGGTCTTATGTTTGCAGGCTATGAAAAATATTTTGACCCACTTCGTGTAGAATTCGTAGGTCTTGCGGAAATGAGTTATCTTACAGAGCTTGACGAAAGCACTCAGCGTGAGCGAGTTGAACTTTTCTTCAGCCTTAAACCTCCCGTTGTAATTATCACTCGTAATATCGATATATTACCCGTGATGCTCGAAATGGCTGAGAAATACGATGTTCCCCTTCTCAGAACTGCCGAGCCTACATCGGAAATTATGGCAACCCTTATATCGTATCTCAATACCGAACTTGCAGAGCGTATCACACGCCACGGCGTTATGGTAGAGGTTTACGGTGAAGGTATACTTATTTTAGGTGACAGCGGTGTTGGTAAAAGCGAAACTGCTGTTGAACTTATAAAAAGAGGTCATCGTCTTATAGCTGACGACGCCGTTGAAATCCGCAAGGTTTCTTCCAAGACCCTTGTTGGTGCCGCACCCGACAATATCCGTCACTTTATTGAATTGCGCGGTATAGGTATCGTCAATGCACGAAACATTTTCGGTATAGGTTCAGTTAAGCTCACAGAAAAAATCAATATGGTAATTCAGTTAGAGCAATGGGATAGCACAAAGGCATACGACAGGTTGGGCCTTGAGGAGGAATATTTCAACATCCTCGGCATCAAGGTTCCTGCTACTGTAGTACCCGTAAAGCCAGGTCGAAACCTTGCCATTATTATTGAAATTGCGGCTATGAATAACCGACAGAAGCGCATGGGCTACAATGCGGCGCGCGAACTCATGCAACAGTTGGGTATGGGTGAAGTTTACCCCGACCCCAAGGAATTAGAAGTATGGCACTAAGCCTGAATGTTTAAAATTAACACACAAGGAGAATATATTTATGTACAGAATAGGTGTTGACCTTGGCGGAACAAATATCGCCGTAGGTGTTATTGATGAAAACTTTAAAATTATCGGCAGAGGCAAGGTTAAAACCCGTGCACCCCGTCCCGCAGAGGCAATTTTCGATTCTATCAAAGAAGCAGTTGATATGGCAGTTGTAAACGCGGGTATTAACTACGACGAAATCAAATCAATCGGTATTGGTACACCCGGTTCAGTTAACAAGGACACAGGTGCTATTGAATTTTCAAACAACCTTAAATTCCACAACGTACCCGCAAAGGCTATGCTTGAGGAAAGACTCAAAAAGCCCGTTTACCTTGAAAACGATGCTAACGCTGCCGCTTTGGGCGAAGCAGTAGCAGGTTGCGGTCACGGCGTTAAGGACTTTGTTGCCGTAACACTTGGCACAGGTGTTGGCAGCGGTATTATCATCGACGGTAAAATTTATCGCGGCAGTAACTTCTGCGGTGGTGAAATGGGTCACATGGTAATCAATGTTGACGGTATCCCCTGTAACTGTGGCAGAAAAGGTTGTTGGGAAAAATATGCTTCTGCAACCGCACTTATTTCACAGGCAGTTGAAGCAATGCAGAACGACAAATCCAGCCTTTTATGGCAGACATGTGACGGTGACCTTAACAAGGTTGACGGTAAATCAATTTTCGAAGCTCTTGATATGGGCGACGAAACTGCAAAAGCAGTTGTTAACAGATATCTTTATTATGTAGCAATCGGTATTGCTAACGTTATTAACGCACTTCAACCCGAAGCAGTTTGCGTTGGCGGTGGTATCAGTGGTCAGGGTGAAAAAATTCTTAAGCCCATCCGCGATATGGTAAAAGCAGAGCGTTACAGCGTTTATGCAGATAAACAAGCTGATATTATCCCTGCAGCGCTTGGTAATGATGCAGGTATCATCGGTGCCGCATTGCTCGACGATTAATGGTGAATATGAACAATTTTCAGCAACTTTATAATTACGCCGAAACTATAAATTGCGAGGCAGTTTTGGGCGAATGCATGGGTCTTCACACCTCCTTTAAAACAGGTGGTCCCTGTGGTATCCGACTTTCCCCTGAAACCCCCGAGCAGATTATACTTATAATTAATAAAGCTAAGGAATTAAATATCCCCTTTGTGATTCTCGGCAATGGTACCAATGTTCTGGTACCCGATGAAGGAATTGAAAAAGCCGTTATTATAATCGGTGACAGAATGGCATCCTTTGAACTCGAAGACGAAAACACCATAAGTTTTTCTGCAGGTGTAAATCTTGTTTCTCTTTGCCGTTTTGCTCTTGAAAATAACCTTAGCGGACTTGAATTTGCTTTCGGCATCCCAGGCACTTTAGGCGGTGCAATTTATATGAACGCCGGTGCTTACGGTGGCGAGATGAAAGATGTCTTAACCGAGGTTACACACCTTACACCCGATATGAAAATCGAAACCATATCCGCAAATGATGCGGACCTTTCATACCGTCACTCGGTGTATAAAAACAATGGTTGTATTATCTTAGGCGGTAAGGTTAAACTCACTCCCGACACCCGCGAGAATATCAAGGCTCGTATGGATGATTTCCTCGGAAGAAGAAAAGATAAGCAACCCCTGGAATATCCCAGCGCAGGCAGTACCTTCAAACGTCCCGAAGGATATTTTGCAGGTGCACTTATTGAACAATGCAATTTAAAGGGTAAATCCGTAGGCGGTGCCCAGGTCAGCGAAAAACACGCAGGTTTCGTAATTAACAAGGGCGGTGCTACTTCCACCGATATATTAAATCTTATTGACTTGATTTCCGAAACCGTAAAAACCGAAACCGGTGTCACCCTTGAACCCGAAGTTATTGTTTTGAGGTAAAATATGTCTTTCTCGTCAGATGTTAAAAACGAACTAACACAATCAATTTCCTCCGCCTGTTGCTACAAGGCGGAGGCTTTCGGTATGCTTATTTTCGGCAGAGCCTTTTCAATTTCAGAAATCTCCCTTATGACGGAGTTGAAAGAAATTGCCGAAAGATACTGTGCCTGTATCCGCGATTTGACAGGCGTAACGCCCACTCTTAATTGTACCAGTGCAGGAAAATACAAGGTCAGTATCCCCGATAAAAGCGACCGTTTAACAATACTTGATTATTTCGGATACACGGGTAAGGAACTCGCATTACGAGTAAATCTTGCAAACCTTGAGGAAACTAACGACGACTGTTGTTCAAGAGCCTTTATAAGAGGTGCTTTTCTGGTTTGCGGAAGTGTAACCGATCCACAGAAGGATTATCACATTGAATTCAGCGTACAGAAAGCCAAACTTTGTGATGACCTTATGCAGATAATAACCGATATAGGTCTTAAAGCTAAAAAAATAATACGTAACAACAGTTACGTTATATACAGCAAGGATGCAGAATCCGTCGAGGACTTTATAGGTACCATGGGTGCTAACAACGCCTTTTTATCAGTTATGCAAACCCGCGCCATAAAGGATTTAAAAAACCAGATTAACCGTCGTTCAAATTTCGAATCTGCAAATATGAGCAGGTCCATTGAAGCAGGTCTTAAACAAGTTTCTTTAATCGAAGAAGTTCTCGAAAAAATATCACTCGACGATATGACCGCAGACCTTTCAAAGCTCTGTTCCTTAAGACTTGAAAATCCCGATATTTCATTGGATGAACTGGGTAAGCTTATGACTCCCGAACTTTCACGTTCCGCCGTCAGCAGACGTTTCAAAAAATTAGAAAAGATTGCCGAGGAATTGAAAGCCAAATGAGAGAGTTTATAATAAACAAAAACGATTCGGGCCAGAGGCTTGACAAGTATCTTACAAAGTCATTCCCCCTCTTACCCCAATCACTTATGTACAAATACATACGCAGTAAGCGTATAAAGGTTAATTCCAAGCGTTCGGAAATTTCATACAGGCTTAAAGAAAACGACGTAGTAACGCTTTATATCAATGATGAGTTTTTTGAGCCTGTAAAACCACGATACGATTTTCTTAATGCGGGTAAAAACCTAAAAATCGTTTACGAGGATGAAAACATAATCCTCATAGACAAGCCCGCGGGTCTTTTATCCCATCCCGACGAAGGAAACTACACTGACACGGCAATAACTCGTGTTAAGCGTTATTTATATGAAAAGGGCGAATACAACCCTGATAGCGAAACCTCATTCGCACCGGCACTTGTTAACCGTATTGACAGAAACACTTGCGGTATTATAATCGGTGCAAAAAACTCAGAGGCCTTGCGTATTCTTAACGAGAAACTCAAAAACCGCGAATTGCATAAATTATACTTATGTATAGTAATCGGCAAGGTAAAAAAGGAAAGCGGTATTATTGAGGGTTATCTTGAAAAGAACGAAAAACAAAACCGAGTTTATGTCAGCGATAAATCAGGTGACAACACCAAGCATATATCCACAAAATATAAAGTTTTAGGATATAAAGGCGGTTTATCCTTGGTAGAGGTTGAACTTCTCACAGGGCGTACTCACCAGATAAGAGCCCACTTTTCGCACCTTGGCAACCCCCTTTTAGGTGACGGAAAATACGGCACAAATGCACAGAACAAAGAATTCGGTTCTTATAAAAAACAATTCCTTTATTCTTATAAACTAGCTTTTGATTTCAAAACCGACGCAGGTATTTTAGAGTACCTTAACCACAAAGAGTTTGAGGTTGAAGACGTTTGGTTCAAAAAAGCGTTTTATGAGGGAACAATATAAATGAAATTTTATCAGGAGATGTACAAATATGAGTGAATGCACACACAACTGTAGTACCTGTTCACAGAACTGCAGTTCAAGAAAAGAGCCCGAAAGCTTAATTGAAAAACCCCACGAGCTTTCAAACATCAAAAAAGTAATCGGCGTTGTAAGCGGTAAAGGTGGCGTAGGTAAATCCTTGGTTACCACACTTCTTGCGGTTTCAATGCAAAGAAAAGGTTATCAGTCCGCTATTCTTGACGCGGATATTACAGGTCCCTCAATTCCCAAGGCATTTGGCATCAAAGAGAAAGCACAGGGAACAGAAACAGGTATTTTCCCCTGTAAAACAAAAACAGGCATTGAAGTTATGTCTGTAAACCTTCTTCTTGAAAACGACACAGACCCTGTTGTATGGCGTGGCCCCGTTATTGCCGGTGCGGTAAAACAGTTCTGGACAGACGTTATCTGGAATGATGTTGATTATATGTTTGTGGATATGCCCCCCGGAACAGGTGACGTACCCCTTACAGTATTCCAGAGCCTTCC
>JAZRFO010000194.1:0-2882 GCA_045643685.1 Acutalibacteraceae bacterium | reverse complement strand
AACGCCAGAACCATATCATTGAAAATGAACCGAGAAGAATTACAAAGCAAATAAATGCGATTATGAGATTACGTGTGCGCTTACGATTACCGCGATTCTTTTTATCTAAATCAAGACCCTATCTTGCCACTTGATACACCTCCTTATGTATAATGTAATTAATATGTAGGGATAACTCCTCTTTTGTCCGTGCGAAGGGACATATATTATAAGTATAATAAATATAAAAGAAAAAAACAAGGGGAAGATTGTTAAAATGCGACACGCATTTTAATTTTAAATTTAAAATTAAAAATGTTAAATTAAGGGGAAGCTACTCTTCCGAGTATTATAAGCTGTCGCAGACAATAAATTCACTGTAGTGAACGCATTTATGCATTCAAAAAACCTCGCCCGAAGGCGAGGTTTTCGTGTGTTTTAATATTTATCCTTACAACTTATACCCGAGTAATATGCACTTGTTGTTGCACCATAAACGGCTTTTACTGTGTAGGTGTATGTTGTGCCCTTCTTTGCTGTTTTGTCAAGGAAGGTTGTGTTGTTTGTACCGCCAACTGCTGCAACTCGTACCCAGGTTGAATTTGCAGTTTTTCTGTAAACGTAGTAGCCTGTTGTACCCTTGATTGCGCTCCACTTAACGGTAATACCTGATTTGGATGAAACCGCACTTGTGAGTGTGGGGTTAGCAAGTCGTTTGAGGTAAAGACCTGTTGTATCGAACTTGCTATGGTAATCACCATCAGCAATAACGGTGTAACGGAAGTATTCACCACTCTTGTTCTTAACCTGTGAATCAATGTAGTAAAGATTCTTGGTTGTGCCGAGATATGTCCAATAGGTTGAGCCTGCGCCACGACGATAAACTCTGTAGCCTTCAGTAATTCCTGCAACTGCATTCCACTTGATTGCAAGACCATTTACGTGGTTATAAATCGTTGTGAGCTTAGGTGTCGCCATGAATTTACGAGTCTGAGTATTAGCAGTTACGAAATCGCTATACTGACCTGCACTATTATAAGCCCTTACAGAGTAAACGTAGTAAATGCCACTCTTAACGTTCTTGTCAAGGAGAGTGTTACCTGTTGTTGTGCCGATGTTTACCCAAGTATTTGAGCCACCCTGTCTGCGGAACACAACGTACTTTGTTGCACCTGCTACCTTGTTCCATGTAACCTGCACACCGCCGATTTCGTTGGTGGTGGTTACCTTGGGTGTGGCGGGCTTTGTGTCGGTGAAAACTTTTTTTGCATCAAGTAAGGGTTTGTTATCTTCTCCAACGCTAATCTTTGCCCACTGCTTGCTTGTACCGTTGAAATATATCTTTTCAAGAGAGTCGCATCCGCCAAAGGCGCAATACCTTATTTCGGTTATAGTACTCGGAAGAACAACACTTTTCAGACTCGGGCATCTAACAAATGTGAATTCATCAAGATAGGTTATTCCCTCTGGTATTTCGACTGAGGTGAGGGCACTGCAGTTACTGAAAACAGAATATCCTAAATGCTTTAATGTGTTTGGCAACTTGATTGATGTTAAAGCCTTGCAATAATTAAAAGCGTAGTTACCAAGATATGTTAAATTATCTGACATATCAATACTTTTTAATTCTTTGCAGTTATAAAATGCATTTGCATTTATAATGTCAACGCTATCGGGTACTACAACTGATGTAACACCTGAAGCTGACAAACCTGATGCAAAGGCTTGTGTTCCTATAACACGAGTACCATTTTTGATAGTAAATTTTCCTGTAACACTGCTTTTTACTTCAATAAGACATTTACCGGAATATAATGCGTTTTGATACCAATTAGCTGTGTTGTTATAAAAACCTGTATTATAGAAGGCCTGAAAATCTATAAAGTTTACACTATCGGGAAGAACGATTGAGTTAAGCTTTACACAATCTTGAAAAGCGGTTTGACCGATACGGGTTACGCCATCAGGTATATTGATGCTTTCGAGATTTTTGCAATACATAAAAGCGTGGTCATCAATTTCAGTAACCCCTTGAGGTACAGATACTGATTTGAGATTGTTACAGGACAAGAACGCGTGTCTGTCAATATGTGTAACGTTTTCGGGGATGGTAACTGAAGTAATCTGCTCACAATAAGCAAAGCCGGAATCTGCAATCGCAGTTACGGGAAGACCGTTGTATGTTGCCGGGATATCAACTGCTCCACTGATATCAGTATTATTAGCCCCTACACTATATGAATTGGTGTCTTCATTCAACTCAAATGTCAACGGATAAACACCCTCAGCTTTTGCCTCAATGCCAAAGCCGGCAGAGAAATCCATCTCACCAAGACCAATAAGCGCAGAGCTGAAAACAATGGTCAAGGCAAGAACAAACGATAAGCTTCTTTTTAATGTTTTTTTCATTTATAAACCTCCGTTTCAAATTAAAACAATTACATAATGCCACTAACCCAAAAAAATAAATAAACACGAGATAGTAACCATTTCGAAAAGTGTTCATACATTACACCACTTTCCCGACAAACGCCTCCTTTCGGCTTATTTGTTATATATATGACTAAAATTCTAAAAACTGACAAAAAATTTTCAAAAATTCTCAAAATATTTTCTTTATTCAAAACGCTTGGATTTTAATCCATAAAAACCTCGCTTTAGAGCGAGGTTCTCATCATTTCGCATTAAAGATTTCTCTGTATATTTTTGATGCTTCCTGGATGGGGCCGTCGAACATAATTTTGCCGTCCTTCATTACGATGCCGCGTTTGCAGAAGCTTTCAGCAACGGCAATCTGATGTGTAACGAAAAGAAGTGTAACGTTGTCCTTATGTATAATCTCGTCAACCTTTTTCTGACATTTGTTACGGAAAGCAGCATCACCAACACTGAGCGCTTCGTCA
>JAZRFO010000193.1:0-22447 GCA_045643685.1 Acutalibacteraceae bacterium | reverse complement strand
CGCCTTCGCGACTGGAAAAATCAACACCGATACCGTCAATATGCTTTATAACAGGTGTGTGGGTGTGCTTTTTAGCCCAATTGTAATCTTCCCAGTTAATTGTAACCAAAATGTCATTGAATCGGGACATTATAATTTCTGTGGGAGCCCACATTAACCAGTTAATAAGGGGTGCGCCCTTGAAAAAATGAAAACCATGAGCCATATATAAGACTTTAGTTCCTTTTTTACGGGCATTGCGAGCGGCAAAACGGGTCATAACACCCATTACAGGCTCGTTTGTCCATATAATGTCATAGGTGTTTTCGCTTAAAAGTTTCTTCAAATCGCCATAGCCTTTAAGGTTAGTGGGTGAAAAAGGGCTACGCTGCAGACGTAAAGTATGGATTTTAGCAACATCACCAACGGCATCTTTAACATCCTGAAGTCTATCGCCCACAACGGAGCAGGCAAGGTCCACAGAAAAACCGTTTTCCGCAAGGTAGTGTATATGTGGTACCATGAACTGAATTGTCATCAGGTCGGTACACGTAAGCAGAAGTCGTTTCATTACTTCACCTCTGTTAAAATTCTTTCAACAATTTTTTTGCCACTCATACCATACTGGTGGCGTAAATATTTCTGGTCACCCACAAGGGTGCTGTATTCGTCGTTTATGCCGATTCGCACAAGTCTTGCATGAGAGGGTAACTCTGCCAATACTTCTGCAACAGCGCTACCGAAACCACCTGAAAGATTATGTTCCTCGCATGTGACAATGATTTCGTGAGTTGCTGCAATATCTTTAATGACACGTGTGTCAATGGGTTTTACTGTGGGGAAAGTATAAATGGTGGGATAAATTCCCTCTTTTTCAAGAATTTCTTTTGCTTCTTCTATTTCCTCAAAAATTGCACCTGTGGAGAAAATTGCAATTCTTTCACCCTTAGAAACAGGGATAGCCTTGCCGATTTCAAAGTCGTGTAAAGAATCATGAATTCTCTTTTCTCCACCCCTGCCAAGACGTACGTAGCAGGTGCCGGGGTAATCAGCGATGGCGCGTGTTACCGCCTCTGCTTCCACAAGGTCACCGGGACAAAGCACGGTAACGTTGGGGAGTGAACGCATAACGGCAATATCCTCTGTAGCGTGGTGGCTCATACCAAGAGATCCGTAAACAAAACCACCGCCAACGCACACAACTTTAACATTTGCATCGTGATAAGCACAGTCATTGCGGATTTGCTCAAGACATCTGAGGGTGGGGAAATTGCCTATTGAATATGTGAAAACAGTTTTGCCTTCAAGAGCCATACCTGCAGCTACGGATGTAAGGTTCTGTTCCGCAATACCTGCATTTATAAGTTGGTCGGGATGTGCTTCCCAGAAAGGTTTAAGCACGCCGAAACCTAAGTCACCCGTCACAACTTCTAAATTGGGGTTTTTATCCGCAAGTTCTGTGAGGGTTCTGATAAAAGTATCTCTCATAATTGCTTTTCCTTTCCGAACCAGGTGGGGTTATATGTAGCGGACATTGTATGGTCCTTAAAAATATCTGCATCCTCAGGGGGAGTTGCGGGATTTTTGATGCCTTCGGGTGTATAGGGGTCCTCGGTACCTTCGGGTTTTACTTTATGGAGTTCTGTAACTGCCATATCGTATTCCCAACCATCGTGTGGGAAACGGTAATGCCATAAAATGTCATTTTCCATATAGGAAATACCCTTACCCTTTATGGTGTTTGCAATAATAACCGTAGGTTTGCCGTTGGCTTGTATATTTCTGAAAGCCTCACGCAATTGGCTGTGGTCGTTGCCGTCGATTTCAATTACGTTCCAACCGAAACTCTGCCAGATTCCTGTAAGGGGAGTGGAGGAAAGGGTCTTGTCGCAGAAATCAAGGCTTTGCATTTTGTTGTGGTCAACTATGCAGATAAGGTTATCAAGACCAAAATGAACGGCAAATAAAGCAGCTTCCCATACGGAGCCTTCGTTGCATTCGCCGTCGCCTAAAATTACATAGTTTTTGTGGGCTTTGCCATCCTGTTTTGCAGCTAAAGCCATACCTGCAGCGGCAGAAAGTCCGTGGCCTAAAGAGCCAGTAGAAAAGTCTACGCCGGGTACGTGGTGTGATACGTGCCCGGACAGTCTGCTACCATTCTGATAGTGTGTTTTCAATTCTTCTGTGTTAAAGAATCCGCTTTCTGCAAGGGCGGCGTATATAGCGGCACCTGCGTGACCTTTTGATAAAATAAAACGGTCGCGGTTTTCTGATTTGGGATTTTTAACGTCGAAATTAAGTGTTTCAGCGTACAAAACGCCGATAATGTCTGCAACGGACATTATGGCACCAATATGGCTACCACCTGAAAGGTGTGTCATCTCCACACTGTGACGTCTGATTTTCCAAGCTAATTGCTCACTTGTCATTTTCTTTCCACTCCACATACCTAAAGTTTTAAAATTAGAGTTTAGATACCTCGTCAAGGGCTTTGAATTCGTCGGGGGTAAAGCTCCAACCCATTGCATCAAGATTTGAGATTAACTGGTCAGCTCTTTTTATACCTGCAAGAGCTACGCTTTCCGGAAGGGAATCAAGTATAAAACGGATTGCACAAGCTGAGAGGGTTTTGCCGCGGTTTACGGCAATCTCTCTTAAAACATCTACGATTTCCATATTTTTTCTAAGCTTGTCCCCGTGGAAGTTTACGTAAATATCAAGTCTGCGACGGTCATCTGCACCAAATTTTGATTTGAGGTCGTATTTTCCTGTGAGAATACCCTGGCCAAGACTACCCCAGGTCATGGGAGTAAGGTCTAATTCGGATTGTAATCTTCTTAAATCTTCCTCGTTTTTACGACAGGCAAGGGAAAATTCGTTCTGACAGTTAACGAACAAGCCTTTGAAAGGCTTAATTTCGTCGATGTCCTCAGCAGTGACGTTGGATAAACCGAAGTAGCGTATTTTTCCTTTTTCACGAAGTTCGATGAGTTTGCCTACAACATCCTCCATAGGCGTTATACCGTCGCGATAATGAATGAGATAAATGTCAATATAGTCTGTGTCAAGTCGGCGTAAACTATTGTCGAGAGCGGCTTCGATATAGTCGGGGGAGTTGTCGTAAAAAGTTTTACCACCCTCTACGCGCACACCGAATTTTGTTTCAATGATAACGTCCTTTCGGTTAGCGCCCAAGCCTTTGGCAAGAGTTTTCTCTGACTGCCCGAGCCCGTATGTGTCCGCAGTATCAAAGAAATTAACACCAGTATCAATGGCTTTGCGGATAGCACCAACAAGCTCGTCTTGTTCAACCTTGCCCCAGTTGTAACCGCCCATTGGACAACCGCCCATACAGAATCGGGAAACTTTGAGGTCGGTATTTTTTAAGTTTATGTATTCCATTTATTGCTCCTGTTTCTTTCCTAAGATTCGAATTGCTTTTTTGAGTACCTGTAAGCAGGTTTTAACAAAAAGTGTAACGTCTGTTTTTAAGGAAACTTCTTTGGCGTATTTTACACGAAGTTCATTTTTTTGCTTGAGTACGTATTTCTCGTACATTTCGTCTGGGTTTTCTTCCCCTACAATTTCATCAAGATTTATAAATTCGATGGAACTGAAATCTGTTATGCCGGGGCGAACTTCAAGAATAAGTTTTTCGTCACCCTTGTATTGGTCGGTGTATCTTAAAAGTTCGGGACGGGGTCCTATGAAACTCATGGTTGAATTGAGAACGTTGATAAGTTGGGGTATTTCGTCAAGTTTTAATTTTCTTAAGATTTTACCGGCGCGGGTAATTCGGGGGTCATTAAGAGCCGTTGTGCCGTCGCCCTTGTCCGCATCCTTGACCATTGTGCGGAATTTATAAATGTGAAAGGATTTGTTTTTGTAACCTGCACGTAAAGGTTTGTAGAAAACGGGGAAACCGGAGTCGATGACGATGATTACAGAAATGACCGCCAGAACAGGCAAAGCAGCAAATAATAAAACCAATGCTGCAAAAAAATCTATTATTCGCTTAAAGAAACGGTTGTAAGTGCGTTGGTAACCGAGTTTTTTCATATTCCCTCCAAATGAAACGGGTGTCAGATGTAGCCCTACATACCCAGATTAATATATAATAACATAATACGATAATTGTAACACTCATATATTATAATGTCAATAAAATCGACCATAAAAAACAACGAAATAAGACAAAATTTTACTTGTTCGAGGTATAAAAGAGTGTTATAATTCTTTCGAGGAAAAACGGGAGGTGACTATGGTGAAGAATATACTTGAAAAGTTTCAGAACACCCCTTTTGTAAAAAAGCCTTTCGGAGGTCTTAATGGTAATACTTTAAGACTTCTGGCTATAGTTTTTATGATATTCGACCACACAAGAGTGGCGGTTGTTGATGGGAATATGTGGATGAACTATATGGGCAGATTAGCCTTCCCGATTTTCGCTTTTCAAATATCCGAAGGGTTTATACATACTTCAAATTTCAAAAAATATTTGCTGAGACTTTTGGTTTTTGCACTAATATCCGAAATCCCCTTCAATGTTTTTTGCTCATCGGAATTATTTTTTCCACAATATCAGAATGTTCTGTTCACGTTTATTCTGAGCATTATTGCCTTGAAGTTACTTGATTTAGCAAAAAAAGAACCCACCCTTCCGAAAGTGGCAGGGGCGGGTATCGGTGTTGTTGCTATTGTATTTCTTGCGGAGGTTCTGGAGGTCGATTACGGCGGAGCAGGAGTAATAATCGTGGTCGCTTTTTATTTGTTCAGAAACTTTCCTTTTGCATTTATCCTGCAGTTTGCAACGATGTTTCTGGTATTTATTTTCTTTTATCCCGGTCGTCCGGTTTTCTTTAAAATACAGGATTTTATTTTCCATATTCCTGTTCAGGCTTTTTCGTTGTTATCCTTAATTCCTATATGGCTTTATAATGGGAAAAAGGGTGGTGGCGGTAAGCTTTTGCAATACGCGACGTATGGTTTTTATCCCGTTCACATAGCCGTATTGTGCATTATCAGGTATGTGTTAAAAAACATTGTATGATTTTATTTGTGCACCTGTGTAATAGTGGGTCAGGATTTCTTTGTATGAATTACCTTGCTTAGCCAGATAATCGGCGCCGTACTGACTCATACCAACTCCGTGACCGTATCCGCAGACACTGAATGTTATGGTGTCTGCGGATATTTTTATGGTGAATACAGGGCTTCTCAGTGAGAAGGCTTTTCGGATTTGTTCACCTGTGTATTCTTTGCCGTTGACTGTTACTTTAAGGACAGTTCCTGAGGGTGAAGTTTCTTTGATTTCTATAATGTTTTCAAGGCTCTTCGGCTCTTTTTCAAATAGTTTTGCTTTCTTGGCAGTTGTTATAAATTCATCTTTGTTGTAGGCTACTGAGGAAGCATATTGTGGGGATAATTTATCTCCCTCACTGGGTACGGATTTTAAATAGGGTACCTTGGAACCCCATATATTTTTTGCATCTTCCGTTTTGCCACAGGATATGGCGTAGAAGGCAGCAACGCATAATTCATCGTTGTAAAAAAGGGCTTCATTCTCCACGGATTTTACTACATTTTGTAGTTTTTTCTCGTATTTTTCGAAGTCGGAGCCCCATTTTTCTTTTCGTTGTTCAGCATCAATATACCCTTGGTCAATGGTACTGTCGTCCGTTATATGACCATCGGGATTATCACTTTTTTCTTTCATTCGTAATGCATTTGTGTAACAGGCTATTGCCTGAGCTTTTAAAGCTTCCTCGTGATAAGCAAGGGGCATTTCTGCCGCAACGCTACCACATACGTATTCGAACATATCAATTTCTTCGGATGTGTTTGTAAGGCTTCTGAAAACGGAAATAGTCTGTTGAGTTTCAAACTTTGTTTCAGTAGTTTCCGGGATGGTTTCGGATGTTTCAGTGGTTGTTTTGGGAGCGTCTTTAATTGCCAAAAATGGTATAAAAGTCATGGATAACACCGCAAGAATTACAATAAATAAGAATTTTTTCATTTTTTTCACCTATCCGTTGTTTTTGTTATGAGTTTATTGACAAGTGCACTAATATAGTATAAAATAATATGAATTATTGTTTAAAAATATGATTTTATCATTCAGTAACGAGGAGATGAATTTATGCCTACATATATTGAAAATGTTTCTGCAGAAAAATTTCAGGAGCTTTGCAGTGAACTTAAAAGTTACAGTGCCGTTTCTCCCGAGTATTTCGACAGATTTGAAGTTAAACGAGGCTTGAGAAACCGCGACGGAAGCGGTGTTATGGCGGGTCTTACAAAGGTTTGTGCTGTTGAGGGTTACTATATCGACGATGGTGAACGTAAGCCTGTTGAAGGTCACCTCAGATACAGAGGAATTGATATCAATGATTTGGTTGATGGTTGTTTAAAAGAAAATCGTTTCGGTTATGAAGAAGTAGTGTGGTTGCTTTTATTTGGTCACCTTCCCACAAAATCACAACTTGATGATTTCAATAAATTGCTTTCTGATTCAAGGGAGCTTCCCGAGGATTTCATTGAGGATATGATTATGAAAGCACCCTCACCCAACATTATGAATAAGCTTGAGCGTTCGGTACTTTCGCTTTATTCCTATGACAACAATCCCGACGATATTTCAATCGAAAACGTTTTGCGTCAGAGTGTTCAGCTTATAGCACAGCTTCCCACAATTATGACCTATGCTTATCAGGTAAAGAGAAGATATTATCTCAAAAAGAGTATGTATCTTCACCCCATCAAGCCCGGTCTTTCCACAGCGGAATCAATTCTTTACAACACTCGTTCAAACCGCAGTTTCACTGATGAGGAGGCAAAACTTCTTGATCTTTGCCTTATGATTCACGCGGAGCATGGCGGCGGTAATAACTCTGCATTTGCTACAAGAGTTCTTACATCAAGCGGTACAGATACTTATGCGGCTATTTCTGCAGGTATCGGTTCACTTAAGGGTCCCCGTCACGGCGGTGCAAACCTTAAAGTTGCCGAGATGATGAATTATCTTAAAGCTGACGTCAAGGATATTACCGACGAGGGTCAGGTTGCGGACTTCCTTAAGAAAATCATTAACCGTGAAGCAGGGGATAAGAGTGGTCTTGTTTACGGTATGGGTCACGCAGTTTATACCCTCAGCGACCCAAGACAGGTTATTCTCAAGAGAGAGGCTCTTAAACTTGCAGAGGAGAAAGGCTTTGGTGATGAGTTCAAGGCTCTTGACCTTATTGAAAAACTTACTCCCGAAATTTTCGCAAGTGAGAAAAACAACAACAAAAAGATTTGTGCAAACGTTGACCTTTATTCAGGTCTTATATACCAGATGCTCGGTATCCCCGAGGATTTATACACACCTCTTTTTGCTATTGCCCGTGTAGCAGGTTGGTCTGCACACCGTATAGAAGAGCTTATTTCAGGTAACAGGGTTATCCGTCCTGCATATAAGAATATGGCTACTCCCAAGGAGTATGCACCTATTGATGACCGAATTTCTGATTTTAAAAAATCATCAGAGTACGTGCCCATTGAAGAAAGATAATTTTTCACATTCGAAAGGATTGTAATAAATGAAAAAAATCAAAGGGTCTTTAAGCGCAATAAGAATGTCACATCTGGTTGCGTTGTTTGCCGTTATGGCAGTTAGCGGTTTAGCCATAAGAACATATCAGTTATTGGTTTCGATGGTTAATCCCACAAATGGCTTTTTTGAAAATGCCAATTTTACAGTACCCGTTCTTTACGGTATTCTTGCCGTTGGTTCTATTTTGTTTTTGCTTCTTAGCTTCTTAAGTAAAAACGTACCTGCACCCAAACTTCCCGAGGGGAGAAACATACCCCTTGGTATTGCTTCTTTTGTAGCGGCAATTGGCTTTGTGTGGGATATTATCGTTGTTGCAAAAACTGTTATTCCCTATGACCGTTATGGTGCGTATACGGATATTTTTGGCGGGTTGATGAACATTAACATCAAAGGCAACGGGGGAATTTTTGTAATTCTTCAATTTGTGTTTGCCATTTTATCCGTGTTTTATTTCATCGTTTTCGGTATGAGCCATTTTGAGGGTAAGGCAACTTATAAAAAAATAAGCCTACTCTCCATTGCTCCCGGTTGTTGGGCAATGTTTATGCTTATTTCAAAATTGATGAAAGCAATAAGTTTCATCACTGTTTCTGAACTTTTATTTGAAATAGGAATGCTTGTTTTCACTATGATTTTCTTCCTTACTTTTGCAAGAATAGTGTCGGGAGTATTCAGCGTTAACAGTATGTGGTGTACTTATGGTTGCGGTTTCCCTGCGGCAATTTTTGCAGGTTTGATTTCTGTTCCCAGAGGTATTGTTTTAGCAGTGGGCAGAGAAACTGTAGAGGGTAGTGATTTTAGTTTTACACACCTTTTCCTCTTTGTTTTCATTACTGTCTATATCATTTCAACTCTTGGAGTTGGTTTTAAAAACTCACTTAAAAAAATGCGTTCTGTTTCCAATATTGTACTTCCCGATGATGACGAGGTTGTGGTTAAAAGCAGTGAAGAGCCCACACCCGTTCTTGAAGTACAGGAAACCGAACAGGTGGAAAATAACGAAAAAAAAAAGGGATTTAGTATAGCCCCCGAGTTTAAAAACCTCAATGACATAGGAAATTTTTTCGACGACGAGCCTGAAAATGACGTTGTTGAAGAAATTGAACAAACTGTCGAAGTCGAAAATATAGAAGACGACGTGCTCACCGAGGAAATCGAACAATTACCCGTTGATGAGGTAGTTGAAATGGTTGAGGAAATCGAAGAAGTACAAGAGGCTGAAGAAAATAACTCCTGTAATACGGAAATTCCAGTTGAGGATATTTCCTTTTATCAGTTTGAAGACCTTGTAAACAAAACGGAAGACGAAAATACCGTTACAGAGGCAGTTGAAGATTATGAAGAAAAAGTTAATGAAGAAATTAACGAAAATCCTGATGAAATGGATTCGCAGGTTGATGATTTTGTCACTTCTGAAGAGGATTCGCAGGAAATTGACACAGAGCCCCTTGAAGAAATCACAGAAATTTCTTTTGAAGCAGACGGAGAAGACGCTCCAGAAGAAAGCACAGAAGAAATCCCCGAAGAAGTCAGCGAAGAAATAAATGAGCCTGACGAGGATGAGTTTGACTTTGAACTTACAGATATTTTCGGTCAAAAAGAAGTGATTGACGAAGTTCCCGAGGTTGACGAAGAACCCCTTTTTGAAGAAATTGTTACTGAAACAGTTGAAATAACAGAAACTCCCCAGGAAGTAATGGGAGTATCTGTTGAAGAAATTGAACTTCCCGAGGAAACTGAAGTCATTATTCCGGAAGAACCCGAAAAAACATCAGTTAAATCTACAGGTGGATTTTTGGAGTTTTCAAAGATGCTTATTGATGATTTCGAGGACGAGGATTTAACGGAGGATACCGTAACAGAAGAAAAAACGATTGAAGAATCTGTTGAAACCCCGGAAATCAAAGAACCCGAAATAACGGAAGATGTAAAACCCGAAAAGGTTAAGAAAGAAAAAACAAAAAAAGAGAAGGTCAAAAAAGAGAAGGTCAAAAAGGAAAAGCCTGAAAAAGCACCTAAATCTTTTGGGAAGAAAAAGAAAACCGTAGAAGAGGAAGAGCCCTTGACAATTGTTTCTCTGGCAGACCTGAAAAACAAAAAAGATTAATGAGGTAAATAATGTTTCTCAGTAATATGGCAACTGCCGCCCAACAGGTGCTTATTCTGTACCTGATTGTTGCGGTGGGTTTTGCGGCAGATAAGTTGAAAGTATTCGGACAGAACACCGCAAAACTTTCAAATGATTTGTTGTTTTATATAATCACTCCCTGTGTCATTGTTCAGTCATTTATGAATATGAATTTTGACGTAAAAACAGTAAAGTCATTAGGTATCGCTTTTTTATGTATGGCGGGTACTCTTACAATGGGTATGCTTATTTCCATACCCTTTTTCAACAAAGCCGGTGACAAAAAAGCTATTTTCAAATATGCCGTAAACTATGGTAATATGGGGTATATGGCTTTGCCCTTGTGCCAGGCAATGTTGGGTAACGAAGGAGTATTTTACTGCTCCGCAGGTGTGGTTGCTTTTAACATTTTCTCGTTTACACATGGTATCTGGGTAATGACAAAAAGCAAGGGTAATACCTCATTCGATTTTAAAAAATTACTGTTTAATCCGGGCGTTATATCTGTGCTCATAGGTATGCCGTTGTTTGTTTTTGATATTAATCTGCCACAGGTTTTTGAAACCGCGGTAGGTCACGTATCAAATCTTAATACACCTCTTGCAATGCTGTTTTTCGGTACGTATATTGCGAACACGGATTTGAAAAAGATGTTTACTTTCAAGGAAAATTACCTTGTGGCATTTTTGAAATTATTGGTTTTACCCGCTATAATGCTGGGTATATATAAACTTGTGGGCGTGTCGGGTACATTGCTTTCGGCTTGTATGATTTCCGCATCCGTTCCCAGTGCCAATAACACCGTAATGTTCTCCGCAAAATATGGTAAGGACACAGGTATAGCCTCCCAGGTGGTGGCCTTCAACTCGGGTCTTTCCGTTTTAACGATACCCCTTATGGTGGCTTTGAGTAATTTGTGATGAATATGAAATTACCCTTTGATGATATTTTGCCTTGCGGAGTGTGTGAATTTGAAAGAACAGGAGAATTATTTCCCTGTAGGGCAAAAGAACGTATTCCCCAAGGTGCAAAAAGCGTTATTGTTTATCTTTTCCCGTATTGGTTGGGCGAGGAGTACTATGAAAACTCAAATATTTCCAAATATGCCGTTCCCAAGGATTATCACGTTATAGTTGGAGAATATCTGAGTAAAATTACGGATATTCTTAAACAGGAATATCCCGAAAATAAATTTGAATATTTTTGTGATAATTCACCCATAAATGAAGTAAAAGCGGCGGTGTTGTGCGGTCTTGGTGTAAGGGGTAAAAACTCACTTCTTATTAATCCCACATACGGTAGTTTTTGTTTTATCGGTGAAATTGTTACGGATAAAGCTTTTGATTATTCCCCCGAAAGTACGGGAGAATGCCTCAATTGTGGTGTATGTGTTAAGAAATGCCCCTCGGGTGCAATTACTCAAAAGGGTGTTAATACGGAACTCTGTCTGTCGGATATTACCCAACGAAAAGGTGAGTTGACGACAGAAAGTATTGAGAAAATAAAGAAAAGCGGATGTATATGGGGTTGCGATATCTGTCAGGATGTTTGCCCTATGAACAAAAGCATAACCCCCACACCGATTAAAGAATTTTACGAAACTGCCGTGTCAGTTTTTAAATCCGGTGACAACATCGAAAATCGTGCCTTCGCATGGCGCGGTAAAAAGGTTATTGAAAGAAATTACAATTATTCCAAATAGTAATTTTGTAAAACTTGTGATAGGTATCGTCAATAATGATGAATAAGAATAATTTTTCAAAAGAAATTACAAATAAACTTAATAGTTTTTTTGCTGATGGCAGAAGTCCTCACGCGGTACTTATTGACGGCGGAAGTGAGGAAGAAAGATATAATCTTGCAAGGCTTACGGCAAAAATGATTGTTTGCGGTGAACAGGACAGAACACCCTGCGGTATGTGTGAAAACTGTCGCAAAGCGGACGAGAATATTCACCCCGATATCATTACGGTTACAAAGCCCGAGGATAAAAAGAGCTTTGTTAAAGCGGATGTTAAAAATGTGGTTTCCGAAGCCCACCTTACACCCAATGACTCTCTCAAAAAGGTTTACATCCTTTCGGAAGTTCACCAAATGAGCGAGGAATGTCAGAACTTATTACTTAAAATTCTGGAGGAGCCTCCCACATATACTGCTTTTGTGCTCACTTCACAGAATGCCAATGCGGTTATAGGTACGGTTTTGTCGCGTGTAGTACGCCTTAATCTGGGTAACGCCTTGAGTGTTGATTATTCTGAGAAAGCGATGGACGTTGTAAGGGAGTTGGCGACGGCAATTTTATCCCCTTACGAGTATGATAAAATCAAGGCTACCGCACCCCTTGACGGCAACAAAAAGCTCACCGCCGAGGTGCTCAGGCTCTTTATTTCATTTTTGCGTGATGCTATTGCTTTGAAGTCAGGCGGTAAAGTGTTGCTTGAAGATTTTAAGGCTCAGAGCACAGAAGTTTCAGAAAAACTCTCTCTGGCAAAATTGCTTGAAACGTATGATACAATTTGTGCTTTGTATCGTTCGTTGGATAACAATCCCAACTATACTTTGCTTTCGGCAATTCTTTGTGCAAGAATTTAACTTAAAAAATTAATTAAATTGATTTAATTGGAGATATATTATGGCAGAAGTTGTAGGTATCCGTTTTAAAGAAAACGGTAAAATTTATTATTTTGACCCCGATTTAAAGAAATTTTCAAAGGGCGAAAAGGTAATTGTTGAAACGGTTCGCGGTATTGAATGCGGTGAAATCGCAACACCCAACCACACGGTTGCAGAGGAAGAAATCCGTCATCCTCTCAAAAAAATAATCAGAGGTGCCAATGCCGAGGATATAAAAATCGTTGAAACTAATCGCAAAAAAGAGGAAGAAGCCTTTGGTTTTTGTGAGAAAAAGGTTGAACAGCTGGGGCTTGATATGAAGCTTGTGGAGGTTGAATGCACCTTTGACGGCAGCAAGATGTTATTCTACTTCACATCCGACGACCGCGTTGATTTCAGAGAACTTGTAAAAATACTTGCTTCACAGTACAGAACACGTATTGAAATGCGTCAGATTGGTGTTCGTGACGTGTCCAAGATGATTGGCGGTCTCGGTATCTGTGGCAGACCTTTTTGCTGCTCACAATTCCTTGACGATTTCCACCCCGTATCAATAAAAATGGCGAAGGAACAGGGGCTTTCACTTAACCCCAGTAAAATAAGTGGTACCTGCGGCAGACTTCTTTGCTGTCTTAAATATGAACAGGATTCTTACGAGTATCTTTCTAAAATAACTCCTCGCGTAGGCTCAATAGTTGATACAAAAGAGGGCAGAGGTACAGTAGTTGAAAGTAATTTGCTTACAGGTAAACTCAAGGTTTCCCTTGAAAGAAGACCCGAAGCACTTCCCTCGGAATTTTTCCGCAAAGAAGTAAAATTGGTAAAACGACAGAAATTCAATGACGAAAATTCCGAAGAAGTAACAGAGGAATAATAAACAGGGGTCATAATATCCTAAATTATCCCTTAAAAATTATAATTTTCTATTGATTTCTGCAAAAATTGTGCTACAATTAAGGCACATAATAATACAAGGAGGTAAGACAAATGGCATACAAAATTACAGACGCTTGCATTTCTTGTGGCGCTTGTGCTGCAGATTGCCCCGTAGAAGCAATCGCAGAAGGCGACGGCATCTATGTAATCGACGCTGATAAGTGCATTGATTGCGGTGCTTGCGAAGGTAGTTGTCCTGTTGGCGCTCCTGTAGCTGAATAATTTTAAAACGGTGCTTTTGGCACAGATTTAAAAGCGAATTGACAGTCCTTTCCTGTTGTACGGTAAGGACTGTTTTATTTTTACTATATGAGTTTATGTGCCGTTTTATCGCCCACTCGGAGTATCTTTATACACCGTCGGGGCGATAAAAAGTCATCTGCATCCAAAATCACTCGTTTTAATGGGTGTAGGTGCTTTTGGCACAGATTTAAAAGCAAATTGACAGACCTTATCAATTAAAGATAGGGTCTGTTTTATTTTTTGTAAAAAAATCGTTAATTTATTATTTTAAGGTATTTATTTTATATATTAATTATGTTATAATTAGCCGATAATGGATTTTTGCCATTAAAATTTGGGTCGGAATGACGATTTTTTATAACGGATGAGTGAATTATGGAAAACAAACGTGTTTTATTTATAAAGGGCTCTGAGCGTGCGGGCAGTTTTACAAACCGTCTTTGCTCGGAAGCAGAAAATTTACTCGTCGGTTGTCATATTGATATTTTCGATGCCTTCAAAGAACGTTTTGTTCCCTGTAATGGTTGCAATTATTGTGAAACCAAGGGCAGATGTGTTCACGATGATTTGAATGTCTTTTTTGAAAAGTTTGAGAATGCGGATTTAATTATATTTGCAAGTCCCGTTTATAACGGTACATTTTCCGCACCTCTTAAGTCACTTATTGACAGATTTCAGTGCTATTACACCACCTTTTATGCTATGGGCAAGGTTCAACCCATAAAAAAACGCCGAAAAGCAATTCTTATTGCCGCCTCGGGTCGTGATGGTGAAAAAAGCATTGATTTTATGAATTGGCAATTAAAATGTGCGTTTTCCATTCTCAATATTGAATTTATCGAAACTGTACTTTGCTCATATACGGATACGGTGCCAAAATATGACGAGGCACTGGAGAAATTAAAAAGGAGTCTGGCTTATGAATAAGCGAAAAATAAAAATTACTGCTCTTATTACGGCTGTTGTTATTTTAGCGGTTTCTCTTTGTGCAGGTGCCGCCTCGGTTATTGTGAATGATAGTTTATTTAAAACCAATACCCCTACGTATATGAAGCTTAATTCGGAAGCATCGGGTATTCTCAGAAGTGCCGATGACTATGATGCATACATATTCGAAGTGCCGGCAAATGGTGCGTTGGCTGTAAGACTTAACCACGAGGATTATCAGGATAATGCAAAAACCGCTTGGCAGATAACTCTCTATAAAATAATTGAGGGTGAAGAAAATGTCTATAAGGAATTAATGTTTTTTGAATCCTTCTGGAGTGACGTTACGTCAACCTGGGGCGAAACAGGTGTTACACCCGGTACATACTGCGTTGTGGTGACGGCAGGTACGTATTTTATTGAAACTGATTACTCCGTTTCCACAATGTTTACCGAAAGTGAATCCTACGAAAAAGAGCCTAACGACACTATTGATGAAGCAACACCAATTGCTGTGAAATATGGTAAATACGGCTCCTCATCAAGACGTGAAAGCGGCACTGATACGGACTGGTATATCCTTGAACTTCTTGACGACAGCGTTGTAAATATTACATTTACTCATAACGATAACACACTTCCCACCGTTGGTTGGAATATTACTCTTTACAACGATGCCGATAAACTTATTACCCAAATCACATCAAGGTTAAACGAACCCCTTGTTAAGTCGGGTATTATAGGTTTGCAGACGGGTACTTATTATATCAAGGTTGAAGCGCAGACGGAGGTGCCCGACACATACACAATTCTTGTGGGTGCAGATAAAGCGACAAACAACGAGTTTGAACTTAACGATACCCCTGAAACGGCTACAAATCTTCCTGAAGATGTAATTGTCGGCGGTAGCCTTGCGGACAGACTTCTGGGTCTTGATAAGGACTACTATAAATTCACTGTTCCCGCAGAAGGCTACATTGATTTTGAGTTTGAACACGAATTTCTTGAGGGTGATAAACGCGGTTGGAATGTCCGACTTGTGAAACCCCTTTCAGATGGTTCATATTACGAAATAGTCCGTAAATTTGCTATGTGGAATGAAGAAAGCCTTGTGATTGAGGATATGGGTCTGACTCCCGGTGATTACTACATCTGCATCGATGGTGACTCGGTTTCCTATACTTCCGTATTCTACACCTGTAAGTGGACCTTTACGGAAGCCTCAAACTACGAGCACGAGCCTAATAACACAATGGAAACCTGTGATTTTGCAGATTTCGGCAAGTATTATTACGGAGCGATTATTTCCACAGACTCCCTTTACGACGAGGATTACTATAAATTCGAGCTTACGAAGGACACAAGAATATGCCTTGAATTCTACCACGAAGCCGGTAATGTGAACGATCATTGCTGGACTGCAAGTGTGGTTGACGAAAGCGGTAAAGCAATCTGTTCAGTAGACTCATATCTTAACGAACACCTTGTTACAACCGGTGTTGTATTGGTACCCGCAGGTACATATTACGTCAAGGTTGAAACAGGTCTTTATGGTTCCGAAATTCCCTATTACTTCAGACTGGTAAGGTGATAAAAACGTGAAAAAGTTTATTGCAATGATAATAGTTCTTTCATTGCTGTTTACTGCAGGGTGCGGTGCGGTTGTAACAGATAATACCGATTCGGTTATTGCCGTGTCCTTTTACCCCATATACATTTTCACGTTGAACCTTGTGGAGGGAATTGACGGACTTGCTGTCACCTGTATGGCAGAGCAAAGTACGGGTTGTCTTCACGACTATACCCTCACTGCCCGTGATGCAAAACTTCTCAGTGATGCAGACGTTTTTGTAATAAATGGTGCAGGATTGGAAACCTTTCTTCACGATATTACCGAAACTGCAGAGGATTTACCTGTGATAGATTCCTCTGAGGGTATTGAGTTAATCTGCTCGCATCACCACGAAGACGGTGATACGCATAACTCTCACAACCACGAAAACAACTCCCATATCTGGCTTTCCGTTGAGAATGCAAAAAAACAGGTTCTTAATATCAAAAACGGACTTGTGAAGAATTATCCTCAATACGAAAAGCAGATTAATGAAAACTACCATAATTACATTGAGAGATTAAACGAATTATCCCTTGATTTGGAGAAAACATATCAGGCGGCACAGGGTGAAAAAATAATAACCTTTCACGCCGCTTATGAATATATGGCAGAGGAATCGGGACTGGAAATAATTGAGTGCATTGAAAGTGACGAGGGCGGTGAGCCATCCGCAAAGAAAATTGCACAGCTTTGTGACCTTATTCCTCAACAGAATATCAAAGCCCTTTTCGTTGAGCCCGATTACAACGGCAGTTCCGCGGAAATACTGGCAGCGGAAACAGGCGCGAAGATTTATGTTCTCAATCCCGTTACCCGAGGGGAAACCACCCTGAGTGCCTACGAGGATATAATGAGAGAAAATATACAGACCATCTTGAAGGCGGTGAGTTGATGGCATCCGAAAACGGTTGCGGTCTTTGCAAAATATCGGTAAATAATATCGGAGTAAAAAAAGGTTCGGATGTTATCCTTTCCGATGTTTCGTTTCATCTGCATTGCGGTGAACTTACGGCAGTTATAGGCGTAAACGGTGCAGGTAAAACTACCCTTGTAAAGTCAATTTTAGGTGAAATTCAACATCAGGGAAACGTCAGTTTTGAGTCCCACGATGGTGAAAAACTTAATAAAATAACCATCGGTTACGTTCCTCAACGTTTGGATTTTGACCGTTCGGCTCCCGTAAGTGTGGAGGATTTCCTTTTAGTCGGCAGAACATCAAGTCCCGTTTGCTTTTTGCGTAACAAAAAAGTATCGGCTCAGTTGGATGAGGCCCTTGAAGCGGTTGGTTGCTTAGAACTTAAAAAACGAAAATTAGGTGAGCTTTCGGGCGGTGAGCTTCAACGTGTTATGTTGGTAAATGCTCTTTACCCTCTGCCTGAGTTACTTATTCTTGACGAGCCTGTTTCAGGCGTTGACGCTCAGGGTAGTGAAAAATTCTACGAAGCAATACTTAATCTTAAACACAATTATCACATGGCAATTGCCATGGTTTCACACGATTTGGAAATTGTCCGTGAATATGCGGATAATGTAATTCTTATAAATAAAACGGTACTTAAAAGCGGTCCCGCAAAAGAGGTTTTTGAATCGGAAGAATTCAAAAAAGTTTTCTTTACCGTACCCGAAAAGGGGGCGTTTGCGTGAGTGTAATATACAACGTTTTAGGTAGTTTGCTTCCCTTTCATTGGGCGGACTACAAATTTATGATTAATGCACTTCTTGCAGTGCTTCTTATTGCACCGCTTATGGGTGTTCTCGGCACAATGGCGGTCAATAACAAAATGGCATTTTTCTCCGATGCTTTAGGTCATAGTGCTTTTACGGGTATTGCCCTGGGTGTGCTTTTGGGAATTAAAAATGAAATCATTTCCCTTGTGGCATTCGGTGTGTTGGTGGCTCTTATAATAACACGTGTTAAAAATCGGGGTAATTCATCCTCAGACACGGTTATAAGCGTGTTTTCATCAACGAGTATCGCTATCGGTTTACTTGTGCTTTCGTACGGAGGTAGTTTTTCAAAATACAGTACCTATCTTGTAGGGGATATTTTAAGTATCACAAAAAAAGAACTTTTATATCTTCTTATTACTTTCGTAGCGGTGCTTACTGTATGGACTCTTATTTACAACAAACTGCTGGTTATAACTGTTAACCGTGAGTTAGCCGCAAGCCGTGGCATAAAAACGGCTCTTTACGAAAACATTTTCGTGATAATGGTTGCGGTTGTTGTAATGATTTCAATTAAGTGGGTGGGCATTCTACTTATAAACTCACTTCTCATTTTGCCTGCCGCAGCTGCAAGAAACATTGCTAAAAATTCAAGGCAGTATATGGGCTTTTCGGTGGCAATTTCGGTGGTTTCTGCCGTGTCGGGACTTCTGGTTTCTTTCTACGCAGATACAAGTGCCGGTGCAACTATTGTTACCGTTTCAGCAATAATCTTCTTCGTTACATATTTATTAAGAAAAAAATAATCCCGAAAGGAATGTATATATATGTTGTTTTCACAGGATATTGGTGTTGACCTTGGTACAGCCAATACATTGGTGTTTGTTAAAGGTAAAGGTATTGTTATAAGAGAGCCTTCCGTTGTTGCGGTTGATGAAAGAACCAACCCTAAAACAGTTGTAGCCGTTGGTGCGGATGCTAAAAAAATGATAGGCAGAACACCCGGTTCAATTACTGCGGTTCGTCCTCTTAAGGATGGCGTTATTGCAGACTTTGATATGACTGCGGATATGCTTAAGGCTTTTGTAAAAAGAGCAATAAGCGGTTCACCCTTCAACAGGGCAAGGGTTATGATTTGTATTCCCTCAGGCGTTACAGAGGTTGAAAGACGTGCGGTGCACGATGCGGCTAAGAGTGCGGGTGCAAGATACGTTAGCCTTATTGAAGAACCTATGGCAGCTGCTATCGGTGCGGGACTTCCCGTACTTGAAGCAACAGGTAGTATGATTGTTGACATCGGCGGCGGTACTTCTGAGGTTGCGGTTATTTCCTTGGGTGATATTGTTACTTCAAAATCCGTAAGGGTTGCAGGTGACAACTTTGACGATGCAATAATCTCTTACGTAAAAAGAACCTTTAACCTTCTTATAGGTGAACGCTCCGCTGAGGATATTAAACTTAAATTAGGTTCCGCTTACCCCTATGAAGGTGAAGCCGCTATGGAAATTAAGGGTAGAAACCTTATTGACGGTCTTCCCAAATCAGTAGAAATTACAAGCGAACAGGTGCGTCAGGCACTTGCAGACCCTGTTGACGAAATTCTTGATGCCATCCGTTACACTCTCGACAGAACTCCCCCCGAGCTTTCTGCAGATATTATCGAAAGAGGTATAACTCTTACAGTTGGCGGTGCTTTGCTCAGAGGTCTTGACAAACTTATTTCGACAGAAACAGGTATGCCCGTTAACGTTGCGGAAAATCCCCTTGACTGTGTTGTAAGAGGTACGGGTATCTGTCTTGAAAAAGATTTATTGGGATTCAACAGAAAATAAAGGACTGAGAAAATGAAAAGGTTTTTACAGAGCGGTACATTCAAAAATCTTGTAATAGTAGCCGCGGTAGTTCTGGTGGGCGTGTTGTGTGCGGCAGTCAGCCACAACGCATCATCTCCCTTTACATCCGTAATCGGTACGATTTTTTCACCCTTACAGAAATTGTCCGTTGCAATATCCGATAATCTGAATGATGTTTCTGCCGCTTTCAAGTCTTCCTCAGTTTATATTGAGGAAAATGAAGCCCTGAAAAAAGAAATAGAGGGCTACCGTAAGCAACTTGCAGACTACGACGACCTTAAGAAAAAAGTTGATGCTTACGAGGAGTTTTACGGTATAAAACAGAAAAATGCCGATTTTGAAATCAGTTACGGCTCCGTTATATCACGTGACGCGGCGGATGTTTACGGTTCCTTTGTGCTTAATACAGGCTCAAGTGATGGAGTTGAGGTCGGTGACCCTGTAATATACGGCGAGTATGTTGTGGGTATTGTTAAAAAAGTTAATTTTTCAACCTGTGTGGTTTATTCCGTGCTTGACCCCAGAGTCAATATAGGTGCTTTTGAATCGGGTACACGTGAATACGGCTACGTAAGTGGTGAGGATAAGCTTTATTCTCAGGGACTTTGTAAGCTTTACGGTCTTGATTCATCAACCTCCATCGTAAAAGGCGGTGTAGTTTGCACTTCAGGTGCAGGTGGAGTATTCCCCGACGGACTTATTATAGGTGAGGTTACGGCGGTTAAAAAGGATGACGTTTCATCCGCTTGCTATGCACTTGTTAAGCCCTTTGCAGATTTAGACCGTATAAGCGAGGTTTTTGTTATAACCTCATTTGAAGGTCAGGGCGAAGGCGAAATCAAAGATTAAAAGAAATTATAGAAGATAAAGAGAGGTGATACCCTTGCATTACGGAAACAATAAACAAAAATACATCCGTTTCGGTTTGTATGCTCTTATAATCGGAGTTGTGGCCCTTGTGCAGAATTCCCCTTATGTACTTCCTGATATTTTAGGTGCAAGGGCGTTTGTATTATTGCCTCTTTTAGTAAGCATTGCTATGTTTGAAAGGGAAATTGCTGCGGCAGTTTTTGGTGCATTGGCAGGTATATTATGGGATATATGTTCAGTAAAAGACGGCTTCAATTCCATTGTTTTGTTACTGATATGTGCCGTTTGCAGTCTTCTCATAATACGACTTATGCGTAACAATATACTTACGGCACTGGTTCTCGGTGCAGGTGCAATTGTCAGCTATTGTTTAATTTACATAATTATCAATTTGCTTTTCGGTGGTGCAGGTGCCTCAATCAGTCAGATATTTACATTCTACCTGCCCTCGGGTATTTATACCTTGGCTTTCGTTCCCGTTTTTTATTTCCCTATATCGTGGATTTATAATTCACATAAAACTGCAGATGAATAAAGGTTTTTTGTATGTCTATTGAATTACGAAAAAGAAGAAGAATAACAGGTACAATAATTATCGCCCTGGCTTTTGTGGCGCTTATTGCTTCTTTGTCCGTGACCCAGATTGTCAATGGTGACGAATACAAGGCAGCGGCAAAAAGTCTTGCGGTGTCAACAAGTAAAGTAAAGGCATCACGTGGCGAAATTCTTGACCGTAACGGCAACCCTCTTGTTACTAACAGGCAGGGTAATTCTGTGGTGTTCAAATATTCCGATTTCCCGGAAGCTAAAAACCAAGGGGACAGAAATGAACTTATTTATTCATTGATTCAGTTGTTTGAAAAGAATGATATTGAGTGGATAGACCGACTTCCTTTGAAATATCAGGGAGGAAAACTTGTAGTTGATGAGGATAAAAGTCAGGAATTCGAGTATATGGTTTCAAAAAATATGCTTGAACTGGAAAAAGAAACGGACTCAACTGCAGATGAATGTCTTGATGCTCTTATTGAAAGATACGGACTTCAGGAATATTCAAGACAGGATGCTCGAAAAATTGCATCCGTATGCTTCGGCATGAAATATCTTTCATTTTCTGTAACATCCCCCTATACCTTTGCGGAGGATGTGCCTACTGAAATTGTTTCTATTATTATGGAAATGAGCGAAACATATCCGGGTGTGGCAAGTGAAAGTGTAAGCTACCGCGAATATAACGACACTATTTCATATTCCCATATTCTTGGTGTTGTGGGTTCTATCAGTTCCGATGAATATACCAAAGAGGAAACTATACTTAATGAGAAATTAAGTGACGATTCTCTTACAGCAACTGATATACAGACTATTAAAAACAACGCATATTCCCTTGACGATAAATATGGTAAAAGTGGTATTGAAGCGGCAATGGAATCCTACCTCAGGGGTACTAATGGCATAAAAACTACTACTATAGCCTCGGATGGTACGGTTATTGAAGATTATCTTACTAAACCTGAGCAGGGTAATACGGTTGTTACCACTATTGACTCGGGTATGCAGAAGGTTGCAACTCAGGCGCTTAAGGATATGCTTAAGGATAATAAGAATTCAGCATACTTTGGTAGTGCAGGTGCAATAGTTGTACTGGATTGTAATACAGGTGCGGTACTTGCTTGTGTATCACTTCCTACTTACGATATTACAAAATACTTTGAAGATTATGATAAACTTGCCGCAGATACCGAAAGCCCCTTGTGGAACAGAGGTATCCAGAGTGCATATGCTCCCGGTTCTACGATGAAACCTGCCATTGCTCTTGCGGCTTTGGAAGAAGAAACAATTGATGTCAATAGTGCCTGTTACTGTGGTGCTACATATGTTCTTGAAGACCAGGTTTTCAAGTGTCTGGGTCATCATGGCTATCTTAACGTAACAACAGCCCTTGAAAAATCCTGTAACATTTTCTTCTTTGAAATGGGTAAGGAATTGGGCATTGATAAAATGAACAAATACTGTAACCT
>JAZRFO010000192.1:0-2703 GCA_045643685.1 Acutalibacteraceae bacterium | reverse complement strand
AAATACTTTTTCATGTTAAATACCTCCGTTAAAAAGATTTCAGATTAATAAATCTGATTGCTTTAATTACAGCTAAGCTTAACTGTGTTATCACACTAACAATTTTAACAAATTATCATCATGCGCACATCGTACTTTAGTGCAAAAAATAAAAACTGCCCGAAGGCAGTTTTAAATTAACCTTTATTCTGCTATTACAAACCCGCATTCCCTTGCTCTTACGGCAAGCTCCGTGCGGTTTTTAAAGCCTGTTTTTTCTCTCATACCCTGAATATAGCCTTTAACCGTTCTCAGGGAGATATTCATTTTTTCGGCTATTATCGCATCGGACTCGCCTGCTACAACGTGCTTAAGCACCTGCAGCTCTCTTTCGGTAAATTCAACGTTTATTGCATTACCTATATGCAAATCGGGTGTTGAGGCTGGAAAGATTTTTTCGCCTGCAAGGGTTCTGTCCATTACCGAAATAATCTCCTTGGCGTTTGCGCTTTTGTACCAAAAGGAATCAACACCGATTTTGTCTGCTTTTTTAAGAAAGCTGAACTCGGGCATACTGGTGATAATAATTATTTTAATATGAGGAAAGTTTTTCTTTATTTTTTCCGCTGCATCAAGTCCGTTTGCATTCATTGCAGTGCAAACGTCCATTAAAATAAGGTCAATTGGCTTTGACATACAGTAAATTTCTGCCATTGCGGCACTTTCGATTGAAGCAACAAGCTTGTATTTTTCACTATCATTTACATATATTTCAAGAAGCTGACGCGCCATAGGGTCGTCTTCAACTATCATTACTTTATATACGTTCATAAATTGCTCCTCAATTTAGTAATTAACAAATAGCATTTAACGGTCAGTAATAAAAAACACTACCTGCTTCACTTATATAAATTACTCCTTTTATATTCTACCACGTATTTTTACAAAGCACATCGTACTTTAGTGCAAAATGAAAAAACTGCCTTTTAAGGCAGTTTTCAGCAAACGGAGTACAGCGTAAAGCTACAATCAATCTGTACACTGTTTGCTATCCCATCTCAGATTTGCTTTTTATTAACCTCTATAACCAATAAAAATTCAGGTTTCGTAAGGACTGACATTTCACCGCATAACCTTTCAACTTTTTTACGGAGTGAGCCAAGACCTCCACCCTCTTTAATCGGTAAACCAGGTTGCTGCCCGTTATTACGGAAGCAGATCTTGTAAAAATCATTAGTTTCAGAAACGTCAATAAATATGGTTGTTGCGTTACCGTGTCGCACTCCGTTCACCAACGCTTCTGCTGCAGATGACATAAAGAGGTTTCTTATTTCTGAGTTTTCCGGTAATTCGCCCGTCATTTTAATTTCAACACCAATGCTTTTAGCTGCATCCAAAAACATTTTATAAGAATCTTCTTCAGGCAAGTTTGATTCCATACGAAGAACAGAAATATTCTTCTCCCATATTTTTACGGGTGATTCATTGCTTGCTCCCTGCAAATATCTGCGCGTAGCAAGAAGTGCCTGACCTAATTCACGGTGAATATTAACCTTTGTTTCAAGGCGCTCCTTGGAACGCGTAAGACGGTCAACGTTATCACCATACTCCCTTAAACGCATATTGAGAGTTTGAAGTTCCTCGTTTTTATCCTGCAAATTATTATTAACTTCATAAACCTGTGTAATATCTGATGCTGTTATCTGAACAAAGTTATCAAGGTTCTCACGGGAAAATCTCCACACAGTACCATCGACTAAACGATAACACGGATTTTCTCCTTTTTCAAGACATTCAACATTGTTCTGAATATCATTGTTTGATAGTCTACTCCAGAAGCTATCAGCATTTTGCAAATCTGTGCCTGTAATAGCATAACAAAGCTTGTTCATTGCAGCGTTAACAAGAATTGTTCTGCCATTAGGAATAGCAAAGCAAAGACCTGCATTTAGTTTATCAATACTTTCCTTTATTGATGAACGGGTTATTGTGTTTCTTCTGTATGATATTTCTTTGATACCGATAACAACAAGTGCTGTCAGAATCAACACCACAACAATTATTGATATGATAATTGGTTGTTCGCAAAAGCTCTGACTTATTACATTCCTTTCAAGACCATATATACTGCTTCGCATATCTGCGCCAAAGAGGATAAGCAAAGTGAAATCAGCAACAGCAGATATAGTTAAAAGGAATTTTGAAACAATTGCTTTTCTTCTTGAAAGAGAGAACAATACAAGGCTTAAGCATAATTGGGTGAATATAAGTCCTAAAAACAAGGAACGGATATTCGGCGATAATTCATAAAAATTCATCATTCCGTAGCACCCCCATCCGTAAGAGTGAGAGTGATGGATATATCTTCATCATCAATATCGTAGACAAAGCTACCCAAAGGCATCTGAACGCCATCTAATACCTGCTTGGCAATATCTTCAAGGCAACCCATCTGCACGTTCATTTTAACAAAACCGTTATCACAATTCAGACGGACAAACATGGCGGTAATATTATCCAAAAGCTTTTCTGCAAGTGTTTCATAGAAGTCATAAACTGCAACTATACACTCTGCATTTAATGTACCGTTGCATTCACTCTCGAAGGAAGTGAAAACACCACCAAGGTGAAGATTATCGAGAGATTCTCTGATGCAATATTCAAGCTCTCTTGCATCAATCCGGGGATTTTCTTCCGTTAACAGTAAAAGATTACCACGTCTTT
>JAZRFO010000191.1:0-4346 GCA_045643685.1 Acutalibacteraceae bacterium | reverse complement strand
GATGGGTTTGAAGAAGACCCCCATAAAATATGGGAGTCTGATATCTTCGGCAAATCCTTGAATGAACTTGTAAATGAGGGGTTAAGGAGTAAACTTTGTCATATGCCCGTTGATGCCCGTGCTAAAATTCAAGAAACCCTTGAACGGATTATCAACGACGGTTGCAGTGGGCTTATATGCATAATTTTATGATTGGTTAATCATTTTCACTCTTTAAAACGCCGTAGCTTCTGTCTACTACTATAACTGCGTAAAGGTTGCCGTTACCGGCTTCGTTTACGCGGTTTTTTATTAATTGTTTAATGTCACTGTCGCTCATTTTATATTTAGGTGGAATGACAATATCAAACAGTACGTTCTTTGCTGTTTCACCAACAACAACTCTGAAATCATGGAAGGTGATAATTGGGTCAATATCGTAAAGAATTTCCCTTACAATTTCCTTTAACTCGTTGGTCTCTTCGCAATCAAGCACCGTTGGGTCAAGGTGAACAACAAGGTGAATATTTAATTCTTTCAGGAAGTCGCGTTCGTTTTTATCCATTATGTCATGGCAGACGAGTACGTCAATTTTAGCATCCATTTCAACATGAGCAGATGCAAAGTAACTGCCGGGACCATAACTGTGCACGAGTAAATCGTGAACGCCTAAAACATTATCGTAAGATAACATTTTCTGTTCAATTTTCTCATATAATTCCTTTGAGGGGGCCTGTCCTAAAAGGGGGCCAACAGTTTCCTTTATTAAGCCGATGCCCGAAATAAGGATGAATATAGCAACACCTACACCCATATAACCGTCAAGATTAAAGCCTGTGAAATGAGAAATTACAGCTGCTACGAGAACTGCGAGGGTGGAGATACAGTCGTTTCTGCTATCTGCGGCAGTTGCGTCAAGTGCCGTTGATTTAATAAGCTTACCAAGTGTTTTATTAAAACGACTGAGCCATAATTTAACAATAATGGAAACTACAAGAATTACTGCGGTTACCCAACGAAAATCACTGGTTTCGGGATTGAAGATTTTATCAACTGAGGTTTTGAAAATCTCAAAACCGATAAGCATAACAAGGAAAGAAATAATAAGTCCGGTTATGTATTCAATTCGTGCGTGTCCATAGGGGTGGTCCTCGTCGGCAGGTTTTTCAGAAAGTCTGAAGCCGATTAAAGTAATAATGGATGAACCTGCATCGGCAATATTATTTGTAGCGTCGGCTGTGATTGAAACGCTATGGGTAATATAACCCAAAACGAATTTTAAAGCACTTAAGAATAAGTTGCATATAATACCAACAATACCTGCAAGTTTGCCGTAACTTTCCCGACCACCGGGGGTGTCTAAGTTCTTATTTTTCAAAAATATTTTAACAATAAGTTTTGTCATAAAATATCTCCGTTTCAAAGTGTTTCCTACAATTATAAGGCTAAAAAATAAAATGTCAACACCACAATTTAAACTTGGAGTAGACAAAAAAATTATTATGTGTTATTATGTTTTAGTACAATTACAAGCAAATTTGTTGCTTACCTGAAAGGTTGGTTAATAAAATGGATAAAACATTAGTCATTCTCGCTGCAGGTATGGGTAGCCGTTACGGTGGACTTAAACAGATTGACCCTGTAGGACCCGATAATTCAATTATAATTGATTATTCTATTTATGATGCATTAAAGAGTGGCTTCAATAAAGTTGTTTTCATTATTAAGAAAGAGAATGAACAGCTTTTCAAAGAAGTTATTGGTGACAAGGTTTCTAAGCATATCAAGGTTGAATATGTTTTCCAGAGCCTTGATAAACTTCCCGAAGGTTTCGAAGTTCCTGCGGAACGCGTTAAACCCTGGGGTACTGCTCATGCTATTTATTGTTGTAAAGGTGTTGTTAACGAACCCTTTGCAGTTATTAACTCCGACGATTTCTACGGCAGAAGCGGTTATGCGGCAGTTTCCGAATGGATTGAGAAAACTGATTTCAGCAGTGATAAATTCAAAATCGCTATGGCAGGTTATCTTCTTAAAAACACCCTTACCGACAACGGTACTGTTTCCCGTGGTGTTTGCGAGGTTGACGAAAACAATCAGCTTATCGATGTTATTGAAAGAACCAAAATTCAGCGTGTTGACGGCAAAATCTGTTACACCGAAGACGGTGAAACATGGACAGAGCTTTGTGAAGATGCTTATGCTTCAATGAACTTCTGGTGCTATCCTCCCGAGATTATCGATGAAATTGAAAGTTATCTTATTAAGTTCCTTGAAACAGAAGTTCCCGCTAATCCTCTTAAATCCGAGTTCTTCTTACCTTTCCTCGTTCGTGATTTACTTAACGAGAAAAAGTGTACAGTTGACGTTCTTGAAACCAAGGACCGTTGGTTTGGCGTTACATATAAAGAGGATAAACCCGATGTTGTGAAATCCGTTCAGGGCCTTGTTGACGCGGGCGTATATCCCGAAAAGTTGTGGTAATTAAGTATGAAAAAAATTGCATTACTTTTAGCAGTTCTTATGGTGCTTTGTGCTTTCGTTTCCTGCGACAAGACAACCGAAGAACCTACAACAACCGAAACTACTCAGGCTCAACCTGAAAACGTAGTAATTCATATTAAAAAAGATCTTGTAGATGAAACAACATTTTTAGTTTCAATAAGCGAGTTTGAGGGCATTTCTGTTGCAAGTGATGATACCTTCCATATACTCACAATGTCACAGGGTACTTATGTTACTTTCTTAAAAGCTAAGGCTCAGGAAGTATACGATATGTTTGATGAAATTATTGCCGCAGGAAGTTTCGTTGAGGATATTGACTATAACGAAAACTTCAGGACAATCAAAGTTATCGTTGACCGCGACGGCTTTGATGCTATCGGCAAGGACACTCAACGTGTTCAGCTTATAACAATCGGCGCGTACGCTATGAGTTATCAGATGTTCCTTGAAGAAGGTCAGAAAACAACCGTAATGGCGGTTTACTCCGACACCGAGGAAGAAGCAATGGTAATGTCATTACCCATAACAATGTAAAAATATGACCGCAGACATTACAGTCTGCGGTCTGTTTTTTATATAAGTGTATCGTAAAAGGGAATGTAGTAATTATTGTTGTCAAGGGGGCCGCCCGTCATAAGCTCGGGTGCCGCATTTTTTAAATGGGTAAGTGTGCGAATAAGCCCTTCGTTTTTAATATGTAGCTTTTTAACAAGTCGCAAGGGGAAGGAAATGGCTTGTGTAAACACCGTATAATAAGCTGAGCCTTCCTCGTGTTTAACAAGTGAACCATCAAGAATTGAGTGGAAGGTCGAGAATATCATATCCGTAACCTTAACGTCGCCGATTTCCTTGGCGGCGTTTTTGTCAATTGCCTTACCAAATGAAATGAAGTTGAGTATTCTTGCGGTCTTTTTAACGGTGAGCTTGTCAATCCATTTTAACAATGGCTTGGCAATTATCCATATTTTGTTTGCCTTTTTTTCATTAATGCCAAGGCAGGCAACAAGTGCCGAAAATCTTTCTTTTTCGTTTTCACGAGCCGCTGCAAAAACCTTTGTGAACATTGCGGTAGTGTGTTCTTTAAGGTAATCATTGGTGTATTCTTCACCGTTATATGTAAATGTTTTAAGGTGCTCCGTTTTAAGGTCAACGCCGTCGATGTTAACGTCGCAGTAAACAATAGGGGCAGGGTAGCCGCTTATTGAACCAACGTTTACCTCAAAAAATGGATTACCTTTGTCGGACTCGATTTTTCTTATGTGTTGCATATGGGAGTGACCTGTGAACATAAGCGAGAAGCCGATATCGGCAAATTTCTTGCAAAGTCGCTCTCTGTATTCAACTGAACCTCTGCCGTTAATAACACGGTCAAACTCGGTTAAATGCAAGTGATGGTGTTGCATACCTAAAACCACGTCACCGCGTTTTTTTGCTTCGTAAGTTTGCTCTGTAATCCACTCGAAATGCTCGTCGGAATAACCCGAACCGCCTTCACCATTCTGGTCGTCATCAAGGCAGAAAACAGTTAGGCCCTCGCAAGGTCTTACAACGTACGAAACCTTGTCCTGATGTGTGTGAAATTCTGAAATCGCTTCACTTAAGCCGTAATCACGATAGAATTCGTGTAATTCCTCAGGTGGGATTGTGTCAACATCGTTAAAAACCTCGTCACCCTCAAAGCGTCTTGGGTTACCGTCGCAGCACCAGTCATGAGTAGCGGTTATAACATAAACCGGCTTGTGCTTTTTAAAATCTGCAAGGAGTTCGCGCATTTCCTCGTGTGAACAACGTTCACCATCATTAGAAAGGTCACCTGCAATTAAAAGAAACTCCGCGTCGGAATTAATAATTTCTTCAAAAGC
>JAZRFO010000190.1:0-4340 GCA_045643685.1 Acutalibacteraceae bacterium | reverse complement strand
CGCGTAGAAAATAGCTAATCCGCCGTAAATACAAGTACACACTATACCGCTTATTTTACCCACAAGGGCAAGAATTCGACTGGCAACAAGCTTACCGGGAAGTCGCACTCCCATAGACCTGCAAACATCGATAAGATAATTGATTTCTTTTAATGCATTGTTTCCGAAAAAGATTGCAATAATGGATGCAATAGGGAACTCGGACATTATTGTTGCTGCAAGGGCTTTGCCGAAAAGGTTATTGATTCTCTGCTGCATATCAGGCGGTAAGATATTGGGTTGAGCGGGCTGTTGATACATAGGTTGTTCAAATTGAGGATTCTGATAAACGGGTGTGGAGAACACAGGTTCCTGTGTCTGTTGGGGTTGTTCGTAAATGGGTTGATAGTTGTTATCCATAGAATTACCTCCTTTAATATATTTACTCAGATTAATTTTCTGAGTTAAGTTTCTTTAAAAATGTTTTTATTGACGAGTCGTATTTTTCTGTGTCGATGTATCTTAATTGTGAGTGACCGCCCTTTGGCCACCATACGATTTGCTTATCTTTACTGCCACAGGCGTCGAAAAGTTTCTGTGCGTAATCGGGGGTTGAATAGGGGTCCTCTTTACTTTGGAGCATAAGAATGGGTTTGTCCAATGTGTCAATTATATCAAGGGGACCTTTTCGCATTGTGTAGCCTGTGCAGATTCTGTATAAAAGGTTAATGCACTGCATAACGGGGAAAATCAACGTATGCAGTTCAATAAGGTGGTTTCGCATTGAATAATAAAATCTTGCAAACATACCCTCGGTTACTATACCCGCCACACAGTCGGGACACTCGGGATTTGTGATTGTGTACATACCACCTGCGGCACCGATGCAAATGCCGTGGAGCACAATTTGTTTTATGCCCTTTTCTTTTATTAAAAAGTCAATCCATTTAAGGTCGTCTTTGCTTTCCTCTCTGCCGAGGGTGTTGAAAACACCGTCGCTGTTACCGTGGGCTCTGGGGTCCATAACAAGAATGTTGTAGCCCGATTCCGCATAGGGCTTGGCAAAGTAGTAGCCGTATCTGAGGCTTTCGGTACGACCCGATAAAATCATTGCACATTTGTCGTTTCCAAAATCAAAATATTCACCGTAAAGGTTTATTTTGCCGTTGATAACGTGCACGTCCTCTTTGTATTGTACGTTTTCTTTCATCCATTCAATGCCGATACCGTCCATTGTTATCTGGGGTTCAACCTTGAAATGAAGGCTTCTATCCCATTTCTTTTTGTTGCGTCTTACCAAGGTTGTAACAAAGGTTATGGTTGCGGCAACCAGGGTAATGCAAAGGTGAATTATAACAAGTAAAACTATTGCACCTGCAATAATTCCACATATCTGTAAAGGGGTCATTTGCTTTTTTTAGTCCTTTCGGTATTTTTTCGATTTTCGATTTCCTGACGAAGTTCAAGAACTTTGTTGAAAACTATATCGTTAAGTCTTGTGAAATCTTCTCTTGTGTATGTGTCGGTTTCCATATAGTCCCATACGTTTATTGGCTTGCCGATAATGATTCGGGCACGTTTAAAGAAGCCGTAATTACCATCGGTAACTATTGGTATAATCGGTGCTTTGGATTCAAGGGGGATTGCAAGGTAGCTTTTGTAAAAGGGGTGAATTTTGCCGTCGGGAGTGTTATGACCCTCGGGAAAAATCTGAACTAAATTGCCTTTTTTGATTTCTTCAACACTTTTGGCAACAAAGCTTTTGTCCTTGGTAACGCGGTTTGCCTCTATACCGCCAAAAAACTTCATGCCAAAACGAAGAAAGGGGTTTTTAAAAGCAATTTCCGCCGCTACTACGCAAAGCTTGTGGGGACAGAGCACAAACATATTTTGAGCGTAATCACTTTGATTAAAGTGATTTGAAACTATGAGTGCACCGCCATCAATTCGTCTTCCCTGAACGGATTTGTCCTCATAATATATTTTTGTTTTAAAGTAAAGGTTTACAAAAGGATAGCCCAATATCAGGGCAACCCAACGAAAGATATCGTAAAACAAAGCGGAACCTCTTTTATTCGAATGATATAGTTAATGCGCAGGGCAATGCTTGGGTGGGTACGGTATAAACGTCCACACAGAAGCCAAGGGTTTCGATTTTTTCCACAAGGGATTCAATATATTCCTCTGAAAGGGTGTTGTCATAAAAAATTGTGACAATGTCTTTGCCCTGAGCTTCAAGAGTGTTTTTAACTGCAGATAAAACAGTTTCGTCAAGGGTTGCACCAATTTTGAGTATCTCCTTACGGTGCAAGGCATAGAAAGCGGGTTCCTTTTCCTCAACGATTCTTTTGATAAATGAAACCACGTAAATATTTTCGATAGTTTCGTTAATATTGTTTACAACGCTTTCCATATTTGTTTCGTTAAAATCAATTATGGGAAGTGAAGAATAGCATTCTGCAATATCCTTGGTGTTTATAACGTGAATATTGGCGTGTTTATAAAGGCTTTTTGCCTGTTCAGCTGAAAGAATTGCATCGTTACCATTGGGGAAAACGATAATTTCCTTTGCCTCAGTCTTTTTGAATGCTTCCACATAATCCTTGGTGGAAACGCCTTCTTCGGAATATATAACAACGTCCGCGCCCATTTCAATGAAAAGGTTTTGTACGGCTCTGTCGTAAGCTACAGCCACAATTGAAAATGCGCCGTCATTTTTAACGGATGAACAGAGAATGTTCTTTGTGAGGTCCGTGTGTTGTACAGTCATATTCTCGATTTTAAGGGTTAAAAACTCACCGAATTGTTGGCAGTAGTTAAGTACCTCACCGGGAGTAAGACTGTGGATATGTATTTTTACCTTATCGGAATCGTAGGTTGTAACAACGGAATTGCCCAATTCATTAAGGGTATTCTTAAACTCCTCATAATCAAAGGTCTTTTTGTAATTAAGTAACTGTAAAAGCATTTCGGTGCAGTAACCGAATTCAAATTTACTGTCGGGAGTATATACGGAATAATCAACCTGAGTTGCTTCTTGTTTTAAGGCTTCGGTTTCCTCAATACTGTCACCGTCAAGGTATTTTTTCATACCTTCAAAAAGGCATACAATACCTGCACCACCACTGTCAACAACACCTGCTTCCTTAAGAGTATCAAGAAGGTTTGGTGTGTTATCAAGTGATATACGAGCGTGTTCTATGAAAAGGGCAATTGTATCGTCAATGCTCTGATTCACTGAGTATGCCTCTTTAACCGCGGCGGTGGCATCCTTTACAACTGTGAGCATAGTGCCCTCTACAGGATTTGCAACTGCGGCATAAGCACAGGTAACACCTTTTTCCAGGGCGGCAATAAACAATTCGGAATCTGCTTCATCAGTTTCGCTGAAGGTTTCGGAAAAACCCTTTAAAAACTGGGAAACAATAACTCCCGAGTTACCCCTTGCTTCAAAGACAATGGATTTTGCAAATTTCTTTGAAACGGCGGATAAATCCGTTATTGAACTGTCTACCTGTATAAGACCCTTGCTTATGGTAGTGAGCATATTTGTACCTGTATCACCATCGGGAACAGGGAAAACGTTTAACTGGTTTATGGTTTTGCAATTAACATTAAGGTTTCTTACACCGTAATCAACCATATTTTTAAAGCATAAACCATCTAATTTCTGTATCATGGAATCCTCCGAAAGGAAAGTTGATTGAATTTTTTATTTTTGAGTTAATTTGTCCATTACGGCTTTTTCTGCAGATAAATCCTCTGAAATTTCTTCACCAAGGAAGTAAAGACCAACCATACCGGGGCCTACGTTTGTACCGCTACCTGAGAAAACGTCAGAAACGAAAACACCTTTGGGGTTAAGTTCTTTTTTAACCATATCCGCAAGAGTTTTAGCGTAAGCTTCACGGTCACTGTGAGAAACGAGAACGTATTGATTTTCAATGTCTGTTGCAGTTGCTCTTGTGTATTCAACAGTAAGAGCAAGAGCTTTGTTCATACCCTTTGCTTTGGTAAGAACGGAAACATATCCTTCGCGGTTACAGTCGCCCATGGGCTTAACACCTGCAAAGTTACCCATAATGGCTTTACCCATGGAAATTCTGCCGCGACGTGCAACGAAAATCAAATCGTCGATGGGGCCCATCTGGTGAACTTTATGCTTGTTTTCTTCAAGCCAGGCGATAATTTCATCCATTGATTTGCCTTCTTTTTTAAGTTCCAATGCATAAATAACAAGAAGACCGAGAGCACCCGCCATTCTTAAGGAGTCAAAGCAGTAGATATTGCAGTCGGGGTATTCCTTGCGTACTCTTTCAGCGGCACCTGAAGCAACGTTGTATGTAGAACTGATTTTTGAA
>JAZRFO010000189.1:0-8947 GCA_045643685.1 Acutalibacteraceae bacterium | reverse complement strand
TGAAAAGGAACGCTTTCAGGCTATTTCGGATTGTTCTCGTCAACTTAACTGTGTACCTGCGGGAAGACCCTCAACAAATGCAACCTTAACATCGTCTTCGGTGATTTCACCTGCAAGAATCATACCGTGGCTTTCAACACCACAAAGGGCTCTGGGTGCAAGGTTTGCAACAACAATAACCTTTTTACCGATAAGGTCTTCGGGGCTATACCATTTTGCAATACCTGATGCTACTGTACGGGGTGTTTTTGTGCCGTCATTAAGGGTGAGTTCAAGAAGCTTCTTTGCACGTTTAATGGGTTTGCAATCAATAACCTCACAAACTCGAAGTTCAACCTTTGCAAAATCATCATACTGAATTTCTGCAAGTCCTTCGATTTCAGGTTCTTCGGTTTCTTCTTCAACAGCAAGTGAAGCCTCGATTTCTGCAAGGGTCTTTTCTGCATCAAGACGTGAGAAAAGAGGTGTTGCGGTGCCTACGCTGTCACCTGCTTTAATTGCGCCGAATGTTGCGAGGGATTCAAGAGTATTAACATCTGTGCCGATTTGCTCAAGAATCTTGTCGCTGGTTTCGGGCATAAAGGGTTTAAGAAGAACTGCAACAAAGCGGATGCCTTCAAGAAGGTTGTAAAGAACAGTTCCGAGTCTTGCTTTCTTTTCTTCATCCTTTGCAAGTGCCCAAGGCATTGTTTCGTCAATGTATTTGTTGCAACGCTTTGCAAGATCAAAAATCTTTGAAAGTGCATCGCTTACCTTGTAGGTATCAAGAAGTTTTGCAACCTGAGGAAGGGTCTCAAGAGCCATTGAAATAAGCTCGTCGTCAATATTCTCTTTAACGTCCGAGGGTTGAATAACACCGCCGAAATACTTGTTGTTCATAGCAATTGTACGGTTAACAAGGTTACCGAGAGTGTTAGCAAGGTCGGAGTTGAAACGCTCAATAATTGTTTCGTAGGTAATTGTGCCGTCCTGTGCGTGGGGCATTTCTGAAAGAAGGTAGTAACGCACCGCGTCAACACCGAAACGGTCACAAAGGTCATCGGCATAAATAACGTTACCGCGTGACTTGCTCATTTTGTCGTTACCTGAAAGAAGCCAGGGGTGACCGAAAACCTGTTTGGGAAGGGGCTCACCAAGTGCCATAAGCATAATGGGCCAGTAAATTGTGTGGAAACGAAGAATATCTTTACCGATGATGTGTACATCTGCAGGCCAGTATTTTCTGTACATATCTGAATTTTCTTCAGTATCGTAACCAAGACCTGTGATGTAGTTTGAAAGAGCGTCAATCCATACGTAAACAACGTGTTTATCGTCAAATGAAACGGGAACGCCCCATTTGAATGTTGTACGAGATACACACAAATCCTGAAGACCGGGTTTGATGAAATTGTTAATCATCTCTTTTTTACGGCTTTCGGGATAAATGAAGTTAGGATTGCTCTCGATATATTCTTCAAGCTGTTTCTGATATTTGCTTAATTTAAGGAAATATGTTTCTTCCTTTTCTTTGCGTACTTCTCTGCCACAGTCGGGGCATTTACCGTCAACAAGCTGAGAATCGGTGAAAAAGCTTTCACAGGGTACACAGTACCAACCCTCATACTCGCTCTTGTAAATATCGCCTTTGTCATAAAGTTTTTTGAAGATTTTCTGTACTGCGGCTTCGTGATAGTCGTCGGTAGTACGTATAAATTTATCGTAGGTTGTGTTAAGGCAATCGCAGATGTCCTTGATTTCCCCTGCAACCTTGTCAACGTATTCTTTGGGTGAAACACCTGCCGCAGCAGCGTATTCCTCAATTTTCTGACCGTGTTCGTCAGTACCTGTCTGGAAGAAAACGTCATAGCCTTGCATTCGTTTGAACCTTGCCAAAGCATCGGAAAGTACGATTTCGTAAGAGTTACCGATGTGGGGTTTACGTGAAGTGTACGCAATAGCAGTTGTAATGTAATAAGGCTGTTTGCTCATTTTCTTGTCTCCTGTCATTTTTATGATTTACCACCTCTCGAATGGGAGAGGTGGTATTATTATAGTATTATTCACTCTTTAAGTCAAGTTTAACCTTGCCTACGCCTTTAGCGTCAACGGTAACTGTAATGTCACCTTTTTGACCGTTTGTTCTGATCCAGAATGCTCTGTCACCGCCAACAAGGGGGAATTCAGAAGGTCCGATAATTGAAGCGGCACCTTTAACAGTAACCTTAACGGCACTGTCTGCAAAGGGAACGCGGTTGCCGTTCTGATCTTTTGCTACAATTTCAATTCTTGTAGCATCGTATGTGTCACCTTCACGAAGAACGTAGGAATCCGCTTTTACGTCAATGTGAAGGTCTGTTACAGCAGTTCTTGTAACTGTTGCAACGCATTTGCCGTCAATATAACCCTCGAATGCGTAGGTAATCTGCTCGTTACCCCAACCGCCGATGTATTTTGTAACAATATCAAACATTCTGTTGAAGGGGATTTTACCTACAACCATAGCCGCACCCGCTTTAAGGAATTTTGTGGGGGGCATTTTCCATTGCTTTGTCTGGGCAGCAATAAGTGTATCGGTAAGAAGTGCTGCAGCTTTGGGGTCAAGACCATCGTCGGTAGTAAGTGCATCACCGATAAAGTCGGATGCAATCATAGGAGGATGGGGAAGGTTCTTGAATTTTGATTTATCGGGATAAATTGTGCTTGTGTATTTGCCGTTTTTGTAGAGTTTAACGTAATCACAGTTAGTGAATACCCATACGTCACCGATAGTTCCACCGGGATGTTCGCCGATATCCATTGCGGATGAAACCTCAAGGAAGGGTACGTCCTCCCTCTGTGAACGGTAAATTGCCGCACCTAATTTGGGCACACGGAACATATCTGTAACACCGTGGTAACAGATTCTGTCACCACTACCGAAGTCCTTGTGGGTGTTGTAATCAGCCATACACCAACCGATAGCACCACTTGTACGTTCGTTACCGTAGGCAGAATTGAGAACTCTTGTGTGTCTGAGAGCATGTTCTGTACGAACACCCTCTTTGTCAAAGCTCTTTGTGGGGAACATATGGCCGTTATGCTCTGTAACAAGGTAGGGCGCCTTAAGTGACTTTGTAACGATGGCAGGGGGTAAGAGGTTAATTGCACCACCTGAATGAATAAAGTCGTTCATTGTGTAAACATCTTCAAGAAGATGGCTGAAAGGCATATTTCTTACACCGCCAGTCTGACGGGTGTTGTCAAGTTCCCTTGCAACGCGGTTTGTTTCGGTGTAAAACTCATCACAGTCAAGACCCTCGTTAACACGAACGCCCCAAAGGATAACTGAGGGGTGGTTTCTGTCACGAAGAACCATTCTGCGGACGTTGTCAAGGCAGATGTCACGCCATTCGCCTTCACCGAGGTACTGCCATGAGGGCATTTCGGTGAATACTAAAAGACCGATTTCATCACAACGGTCAAGGAAATGGATACTGTCGGGGTAGTGTGATGTTCTTACAAGGTTTACGCCAAGTTCGTATTTAAGAAGGTCTGCGTCCGCTCTCTGAACGTTCTTGGGCATTGCGTAACCAACGTAGGGGTAGCTCTGGTGACGGTTAAGACCGCGGATTTTAATCTTTTTACCGTTGAGATAGAAGCCGTCTTTCATAAAACGACATTCTCTGAAACCGAAACGTACAGAAGTTTCATCTTTGTCGTCGAGCTTAATATATATAGTATAGAGTTTGGGGTTATCAATATCCCACAATGTAACGTCGGGAATTGCCCATTTTGCGTTAATTACCTTACCGCTGAATTCTGTGCTTCTTTCACCGATTTTTTCGTCACCGTCAAAAAGAGTAAAGGTAAGCTTACCCTTTGTGCTTTCGGAAAGGGTAACGTCAATATCAAGCACTTTCTTGGGTCTGAGAACATTGAGTGTTCTTACAAAAGCATTGTCAATATAAATATCGCTTACTTCTTCAATCCATACTTCGCGATAAATACCACCGTAAACGAGGTAGTCAACCACGTTGCCGAAGGGTGGGATTTCTTTGCGCTCGGTTGAGTCAAGCTCAACTACAAGCACGTTGCCCTTGGCTTTTACGTCGTCGGTAATGTCGAAACTGAAGCGGTTGTAAGCGCCTTTGTATTCACCAATGAATTTATCGTTAAGATAAACCTTTGAATAAATGGCAGCACCTTCAAAATGAAGAATGTAGCGGTTGCCCTTTGATTTTTTGATATCAAAGGTTTTTCGGTAACAACTTACAAATTGATAGGATTTTTCATCAAAATAGTTTAAAGGTAATTCCTTGTTTGCGTGGGGAATGTCGACAGTCTGAAATTTACTGTCGTCATAATCTTTTTTAATCATTTCATCTGAAAATACGGGGGAGTATTTCCAACCGAAGTTAAGAGCATGTGCAGTACGCATATTTAACACCCTTTCCTGATATTATACCTTTTTATTCTATACTATTATAATAAGTATGTCAATAAATGGCTTTTTTTGTTTTCTACTTTACCATCAATTACTGAATCAAGGAGCATATTTAAAGTTTTACCAACATCTTCGCCTGTGATACCTGTTTCCATAATATCTTTGCCGGTGACTGCCAGGTCTTTTAGTGTACAACATTCCTGGTTTTCTTCAATTTCTTTGAGCCACAAAAGTGTTTGTGCAGTACCCTCACTTATGTCCCTGTATTCTTCACTCAGAGCACCTCTGTCGCTTTTCTTTATTACAAGAAGTGTGCGTATATCCTCGGGAGTTTTGGTTTTTAAGTGGTGCTTCAATTGTGTTTTTGTTTCGGGCGGTTCAAAATCGTGGTAGCTTACTAAATAAGAAACCCTGTTTATTGTCTTTTTGTCAAATTTAAGGCGGGTGAGAATTTCTTTTGCCATTTCTCCACCAACTGTTGCGTGATTTTTAAAGGTACTGTCACCCTTTTCGTTTAATTTGTGGGTGGGTACTTTGCCTAAATCGTGCAAAAGCATTGTAAGACGTAAGATTTTATCCTGTGGGATTGTGTCAACCGTGTGGCAGATGTGCTCCCATACGTCATAGGCGTGTTTTTTACCGTATTGAGTGAATTTTACAGCAGGTTCGATTTCAGGAATGAAAACCGAAAGAACGTCGGGGTATTCCATAAGAATGTTAAATGCATTTTTACCGCAGACAAGCTTGGTTAATTCAACATTTATTCTCTCTGCAGATATATTCTTTAAAAGATGTCGGTTGCGGTGAATTGCCGAAGCGGTAGCGGGGTCAATTTTGAAACCTAAAACTGATGCGAAACGCAATGCCCTGAGAATACGCAAGCCATCTTCGTTAAATCTTCTGTCCGGGTCACCTACGGTTTTTATTATACTATTATATATATCATCCTTGCCGCCGTACAAGTCCACAATACCTGTATTATTATTGTATGCGAGAGCGTTTGCCGTAAAATCTCTGCGGGCAAGGTCATTTTCTAAATCAGGGGTAAAAACCACTTCCTCGGGGTGGCGGTTGTCATTATATTCTCCGTCTATACGAAAAGTGGTAATCTCGTAGGGCTTATGGTCCATTATTACCGTAAGTGTGCCGTGTTTAAGACCCGTATCAATGGTTTTGTAGTCCTTAAAAAGCTCCTGGGTCTCAGTCGGCTTTGCAGATGTGGTAATATCCCAGTCCTCAGGTGAAAAACCCATGATACTATCCCTTACGGCACCGCCTACACAGTAGGCTTCGTGACCTGCTTTTTCGAGAATTTCAATAATTTTTGAAACATTGGATGGTAAATTAATTTCCATTTTTTTACTCCGTGTTTTTATTTTACTTATATTATGTCTTTTTTAGGGTTTTGTGTCAATAAATAATTACAAAATGCAAGAATAACCTATGAAACTACCTTGAAATGTTACAGTTTGTAATTTTTGCACTTCTTACAAAATAGGGGGTTGTTGAATTGTGGCAATTTCGGGTAAGGACACAAAATATAGGGGGAAAGGGGATTTTCTGTTCAAAACATTTGTTAAAAGTATACAAAAAGTGTTTTTTATTTTATTTGACTTTTAAAATAAGTTGTGTATAATACCGCTTGCCATAGGATAACTACGGCATTTTTGCCGACGGTATTGTATCGAACCCAGGCAATTCGGTACGTTATTGTTGACAAAACTGCCTACAACGGCATCTTTTTGAATCCCTATGTAAAGGAGTAGGGGAGTCAATTCGGAAAGTTGCTTGTCTAAGGAGATATTTATACCATGACATTCAGAAAAATAGGCGAAACAGCCGTGGCTTCGCCCCTCAGAAGAGTTGCTCTCTTCTTTATGGCGGCTTTGTTCTTTGTTTCTGTCACAGCGTTCGCCGTACCGCCCGTAATGTACGATGTAACAATTTACGACGGTACATCAGTTGTTGTTATCACAACTGCTCAGACCGATGCTTCCGAAATTCTTGCAAAAGCAGGAATAACTATTAACGAAGCATACGGTGACAGCGTGAATTATTCAAAATTCACAGGTGAAGACGGCAGCAAAATCTTTATCAAACGTGGTGTTAAGGTTAACATTGAAAACTTTGACGGCACAACACATACCATTTACACTTCGGGTACAGTCAGCGACGCTATTAATGCCGCAGACATTACACTTCGCAAGGGTACTGCGTTGAACTACGCAGCGGACCAGATTCTCGAAGACGGTATGACAATCGAGATTTACGACATTTATAAAGTTGTAATTAAAGCAGATGGTAAGAAATTTACCAAGGTCGTTTCAGGTGAAACGGTTGCAGATGCCCTCAATATGGCAGGTGTTACACTTTCAGGTGAAGATTTCACAAAGCCTGCAGTAACAACACATCTTAAAAAGAATATGGCTATTGAGGTTTTCCGTGTAACTGTTGAGGAACGCACAGAAAACGAGGTTATCAAGCACGAAACCGAGTATTCTTACAACGACTCTCTTTACAGAGAGGACAAAAAGGTTCTCGTTGAGGGTGTGGACGGTGCCAAGGCTATCGTTTACGAAGACCGCTACATTAATGGCGAACTCAGTTCAACAACTGTTGTTTCCGAAAATGTTGTAAGCGAACCCACAACAGAGCTTATTGAGGTTGGTACAAAAGTAAGAAAGAACGCATACCCCTCATCAATCCCCGTAGGTAAACCCATCAGTGAGATGGCGATGCCCTCATACCTCCAGATAGGTTCTGACGGTATTCCTACAACATATTCATCAGTAATTAATGCGAAAGCAACTGCATATTGTATCCCCGGCGGTATTACCTCCACAGGTAAACGTGCTCAGACAGGTTATATTGCAGTTGACCCCAGAGAGATTCCGTATGGCACCGAAATGTATATTGTTTCTGCAGACGGCAAATACGTTTACGGTTATTGTATAGCCGCTGATACAGGTGGCTTTATATACAGCGTTGACTGGACTGTTGACTTGTATATGAATTCAGAAGCACAGTGTGTAAACTGGGGCAGACGCGATATCATTATTTACGTTCTTTGATGAAAAAACTCTGAAAGCTATCAGCTTTCAGAGTTTTTTGTTTTTTTATCATTTTTTGCAATACAATACGTTATGCAATCAACTTCTGCCGCACCGCAAATCATAAGAGTCTTGGCACATTCGTTAAGGGTTGAACCCGTAGTTTTAACGTCATCACACAACAGAATACGTGCACCTTGTATTTTTTTAAAATATCGGGACTTCACCTGTATTGAGCCCAAAAGATTACCCGAGCGCATACTTTCGTTGAGCGTGTGTTGGGGCTTGGTAACGGCGGTTTTAACCAGTAATTCTTTGCAGGGTATACCCAGTTCTTTAGAAAGATGTTGAGCTAAAAGTTGAGCCTGATTATAACCGCGTTTTCTTTGTTCTCTTCTGTGGGAGGGAACAAAGGTGCAATAATCAAAGTCCATTTCGCTGTAATGCTTTTTAAAGGTTTCCGCCATATCCTCGGCTAAAGTGTAAGAAATATCAATGTCTTCACTATATTTCAACCTTTTTATAGCACGTTTTGCCGCACCGGAATAATAGTATGGAGCACATATACGCATATAATGTTGGGACTTTTTCTTGCATACACATTCGTTTTGCGAATAACCGCATTTAAAACACACGTCACCTTCAATGCGAAAAATTTCATTTTTACATCTGGAGCAGACCCGTTCTCTTATATCAATAACAGTTCTGCAATAACGGCATCTGCGTGTGTAGAAAATTGCGATAAGGAAATCTGTTAACTTCTTCATAGTTTAAAAACCATTTTTCAAAAAATGCGACAAGGCAGAGTAACGCTTTGCCTTACGGTCGTTTTGGGTCATAACATCAATCATTTCTCCACTACCTACAGTTACAAGCATATCCTTTGCACGGGTTACTGCGGTATATAAAAGATTGCGGTAGGCAAGATTCGGTACAATGTTGATTGTGGGGATTATAACGGCTTTGAATTCACTACCCTGACTTTTGTGGACTGTTATGGCATAGGCGAGTTCCAATTCTGAAAGATATTCACCGGGAATTACCGCAACTCTGCCGTCAAAATCCACCGTTGCAAGAGCGGTTTTGGTGTCTATGGCGGTTAGAATACCGATGTCACCGTTAAATATACCGTTGCCCTTTTCCGTGGGACTTTCCCATTCGATGTTATAGTTGTTTTTTACCTGCATAACCTTGTCGCCGACGCGGAAAAGTCTACCCGCAACAAGCATTTCATTTTTGTCGGGGCTTTTGGGGTTAAGAACATTCTGTAAAAGGGTATTGAGGTTAATGGTACCCGTTTCGCCCTTTTTAGAGGGGCAGATAACCTGTATATCTGAAAAAGCATCCCATTTGTATGCTTTAGGTAATCGCTCGGAACAAAGTTCTGTTACAGTGTGTGCCGTAACAGTGGCTGATGGTCTTTCGAGATGGAAAAAGTCCTTGCCGTCGTTGGTTAAATCGGGCGTTTCGCCGCTAACTATTCTGTGGGCGT
>JAZRFO010000188.1:0-12434 GCA_045643685.1 Acutalibacteraceae bacterium | reverse complement strand
ACCGCCGTTACCTGTTTTGCGGTAAACGATGTAGCCTGTGGCACCTGCTACCTTACCCCACTTAACTGTTACGCCTGCATTTGCATTAGCAGTTGTAACTGTAGGTGTTGAAAGGAAGTAAGTCTTAATACCAGAAGTATTATAACCACTTGCACCTGCTTCGTTATTGGCTCTAACTGTGTAAAGGTAATATGTGCCTGACTTTGCAGTTTTGTCAACGTAGGATGTGCTTGTTACACTCTTTGCAATATTTGTCCAACCGCTCCATGCTTTTTTCTTTGCGTCGTATGTTTTGCGGTAAACTGTGTAATTTTTAGCACCTGTTACCTTACCCCAAGTTACCTGTACACCACTTGCAGTATTTGCAACTTTACTGAGCTTAGGTGTTGCGGGTTTTGAAACGCCAACATAATCAATACTGATACCGCTATCAAAGTAACTTTGATATTCGCCGTCTACTGCTCTTACGGTATAAGTCCATTTGCCATTTGTAACAGTTTTATCGATAAAACTTGTACCCTCAACTGTTCCGAGATTTGTCCAGGATGTACCGCTTGTTTTACGATAAACGATGTAAGCGGTTGCACCATCAACCTCGCTCCACTCGAACTGTACACCGCCACTAACTTTAGTAACGCTTTCAAGGTCGGGAGTTTCAAGGAATTTATAAGACATTCCGTTTTCAGAATAACCTGATTCACCGCCGTCTGTCATAAGGGCGTTGATTGTGTAGGTGTATACTTCGTCACTGAAAACGTCTGCATCAACGTAGGATGTGCCTGTAACGTTTTTAGCAATTACTGTCCAATTCTTGTCGCCTTCTTCTTTACGAAGAACCTGATATGCATCTGCACCGTCAAGGGCAGTCCATGTAATTGAAATACCGGGAATAGTATTTGTGATTTTTGTAATCTTAGGACAACTGAGTCTTAAGATTGAAGGAATTTCATAAACACCGCTATTAATATCGGTGGATGTTGCATAAACTCTGTATGTGTATTCGCCTTCCGCTACAACGTTGGTATCAATGAAGCTTGTTTCGTTGGCTTTGAGTCTTGCAATTTCAACGAATTTACCGTCAACTTCTTTTTCAATAACGTATCCTTCTGCACCATTAACAGGTTTAACTGTAATCTGGATACCGTTGTTTACGTTCTTTGCAGAAGCTTCAGGAGTTGCAATAATCTTTGCTTTTGCGGGGTCACAAGTCATATCCGATACGTTTTTACCATTGAAGGCTTTAACCATATAGAAGTAAACAACGCCACTTGCCATATTGGTATCGGTATATTTTGTATTTGTTACTCTAACGAGCTTTGTCCATTTAGCATCATTTGCAGTTTTTCTGTAAACTTCGTATGAATCCGCTGCTGAAAGTTTTTCCCAGGTAATTTCCGCACCGTTTTCAACAGGCTTAGCATTAATCCAACTTACGTTGCCGAAGTACATACCTTCAACACCGTTTGTATAATAAGCACTTTCTGAGCCAACTGCCGCTGCAGTTACATTGTATTTATAATAAACGCCGTGCTCTGCATCTTCGTCAACATAAGAGTTGCCGGAAACCTGACAAATCTCTTCCCAATTGTTTGAGTTAACCTCGGCACGATAAACGAGATATTTCTCAGCGCCGTCAACTTCATCCCAAACAACTTTAATACCGTTTGCGATACTTGAAACTGAAGTAATTTCAGGTGCATCCAAATAAAGAATAGCTGCACTTGTATTAAAACCGCTATCGCCTGTTTCATTCTTTGCGCTTACTGCGTAAGTATAAACTTTACCACTTTCAACATCAATATCATCATAAGATGTAGCAGTAAGAATAACAGTTGATATCCATTCACCGTTACCGGTCTTCACAAAGACCTCGTATTCATCAGCGCCGTTTACCTTATCCCAAGTAAGTTTAACACCATTCTTAGTATTTGAAACACTGAGACCGGAAGGCATTCCTAATCTTACAATTGTCTCTGTAGTTGCCTTGGCACTTGCCATACCATCCTCTGCAACTGCCTGAACTCTGTAAGAGTAGTTATTGTCAGCAACAACATCTTCATCAAAATAATCGTAAGTATCTTCAACTTCATCAATTACGGTGAAATTGCCGCCATTTACACTTCTTTCGATTATATATTTTACAGCTCCGCCAACCTCGTCAAAGCCCAAATAGATACCACCATTTGCGTTTTGAACGTAAACAACGGGAGTTGAAATATATTTAACTGTTGCGGGTTCACAGGACATATCTGCAGAATATTCGCCCTTTATTGCTTTAACCTTATAATCGTAATCAACACCACTTGCAATGGAGTTGTCTACATATTCACAAGTAGTTACTGTACCAACTAACTGCCAATTGGAGGATACTGCAAGTTTTCTGTAAACTTCGTATTTTTCGGCACCGTTAAGAGCACTCCATGTGATGTGAGCACCTGTTTCGGTTGCAACTGCATTGATGGACTCAATGTTACCGAAGTTCATACCTGCAAGACCTGTTGTATTATAGCCTGTTGCACCATAAGCATTAATAGCCTCAACGGTGTAATAGTAAACATTACCCTTTGTAATGGCATTATCAATATATTCGTTTTGGGTAAGACCATTGTTTATAAGAGTCCAGTTGGAAGCGGTTGCCTCTTTGCGGTAAAGCTTATAGCTTTCGGCACCCTGTGTATCGGTCCATACTACTCTGAGACCATCGCCAACGGAATTAACCTCTGTAACCTCGGGTCTTGAAAGAGCGTGGAAAGTGTGTGAAAAGAAATCCTGAGCAGCGTTAGTTTTTCTGATATCGTTATCAGCATTACCGTCTTCTGTTATAAATTCAACACATTTGAAAGTAACGGTTTCCATATCACGCACATCGGACTTTGCCTTGAATGTGATTGTAACAAAATCCTTTGCAGAATTAATTGTAACACCGGATAAATTCATATAAGCAATAGCATAAACACCGTTTTCGCTATGCTTAAGACCTGATTCATACATACCTGAAACGCTCTGAACAAAATCGCCGTAAGCATCTTCGCTACCTGCGGCACCGGCATCGATAACCTCAAGAGCATCGGGGTCAAAATGCGCATCGATAATTACACCTGCAACCTTTGTACTGCCGGGTGCAAGGCTTATGGTATAAGTAATTATATCATTTTTAAATTCACCACTTGTAACGGTGAAAAATTCGGTAGCGTTTCCCGCAGCCATAACCTGCCCCGCAGTTGCGGTAAACATGGTTATAAACATTAATACGCAAAGCGCCATAGAGAGAATTTTTTTCAAATTAAAGCCTCCTGACTTTTTGTTAAAATAAAGAACTTAAATTATTTTACTCTTTTAATTGATGAACCTGTGGTGTTATAGGCACTAAGTTTGCTTCCGTCCACAGCTCTTATTGTGTAAGTATAAGTTTTGCCGTTTGTAACATTTTTGTCGGTGTAGCTTGTTGTTTTTACTGTACCGAGAAGTTTCCAACTTGTTTCGCCGGGTCCTTTACGATAAACCTTGTAACCGCTTGAAGCACCTGCAGTTGCGCTCCACTTAAGGTTTATACCCGCTGTAGTGTTGCTTACTTTTGTAATCTTGGGCATTACAAGATATTTAAGTGTAAGACCTGTTGTATCGTAACCACTTGCAACATTGCCGTTAAAGGCTTTCACTGTGTAAGAGTAGTTAGTACCGCTTTTTGCAGTCTTATCTGTGTAAGAGGTGGTCTTTACAGTAGCAAGATTAGTCCAGCTCTTTTCACCGGCAGCTTTTCTGTAAACTCTGTAAGATGTTGCACCCTTAACTGCGCCCCATTTTAAAACTGCACCGCTTGTGCCGTTTGTAAGGCTTGTAAGTTTGGGTGTTGCAAGGTAGTTAATAGTCTTTGCAATGTAATTACTGCTACCATTTGAGGAATATGCTCTTACTGTGTAATCAAGTTTCTTACCTGATGTAGCACCGCTATCCAAATAACTCAACGTATCCGCTGTTACGGTTTCAAGAAGTGTCCAAGCGCTTGTGCCATTGTTTCTGCGGTAGATTTTGTAGGTTTCGGCACCGTCAATTTCGTTCCAGGTGATTTTGGCACCACCCTTTGCAGAAGCAATTTTAACTGTGGGTGCATCGTAGTGGTAGATAGCACTTGCAGAACTGTTAGCACTGAAAACGTTGTTTATATGTGCGCGAACAATATATTCGTATTTAACGTCGTTTGCTACGTTTGTGTCGGTATAGGTTTTTGCAGTTGTGTTTTTAACTAACTGCATCCAACCCGTCTTTGTGCCGTCTGCATTTGTAACTCGCTTATATACGCGGTAACCGCTTGCACCGCTTACTGCAGACCAACTGATTTTAACTCCGTCACCTGAGTTTGCGGTTGTTACCTTTGAAACAGGAGCAACATACAAACCTGTGATAGTATTGTAGGTTTTAAAACTTCTGCCGTCGTTTTTGAAAGCTCTTACGGCGTAGGTTTCTTTGACACCGTTTCTTGCAGTTGTGTCAACATAGCTTGTTGCATCTGCGGGAACTTTGCTGTTGAGATTTGTCCAACCGCCCTTGTCATTTTTCTTGTAGATTCTGTAGGAATCTGCGCCCTCGGTGGGTTTCCAGGTAATCTGCATACCGTTCGCAGCAGGTGTAACACCTGTGATAATTGTCTTTTCAAAGGTATCTGTTTTCATTGTTTTGAAAAGCAAGGGCTCTTTGATAACGTCATTTTCGCCATCTGAGTATTTATAGTCAACGCAATAGAATTTAACGTCGGTAACAGGTCTATCTGTATCAATAACCTTGAAGGGAATGGTGAAAAATCCTTTTCTGGTTGTGCTTACGTAAGATGTAAGGCTTGTATAAGCTACGCTTACCACATTTGTTTTGTTCTGAACCATACCGCTGGCATACATACCGCTTATGCTGTTAACCTCATCACCGTATTCATCGGTAAGCATAAATGCGCCTTCATTGGGGAAACAGGGAACCTCGTATTCTTCACCCGTGTCTCTGTCGGTATAGGTGTAAGTTTCAGTAAGGAGGGGCTCAAGCACAGTTTCGTCATAAACAACCTGTATTATCGCGCTCATTACATGAACTTTGGGTTCAAGGTAAACATTGTAAGTAACCTTGCCGTCAACAACGTCCGTTGCCTTAACACTCAATGCATTCCATGTATTGTTTTCTGCGGCAACTGAGCACACAGAAAATACTGAAAACAGCATCACAATACACAATGCAAGTGAAATAACTTTTTTCATAAAAAATCTTCCTTTCAGATTCGCTTTTGGTCTAAAATCCGTTTAAGGGCATAGTTCACCCAAGGATAAATGTGTACACAGTAAATATAACATAAAAAGCCGTTTCCTGTCAACGGAAACGGCTTAAAAGTAAATGTAAAAGCAACCAAAAAAATCCAAGTTTTTTTATACACTAAAAACAAAAATTTTTAATAAACTTTAAACAAATTTTAAACAACCAGTCTGTGACGCACGCTGAAGAGAATATCCTCGTCCTCGCGCTTGATTTCACGGGCAGAAACGCCCACCACACTACGTGCTGTACCACCTGAAAGGGATATGCGCACCCTGAGGGAATCAAGGGCTCTGCTAACACCCCTGCCGTCACCGAAAACAATGCAATCGATGTTTTTGTAACGAAGGTCATTTTTCTCAATAAAGGCAGATATTTCGGAAGGGATTTCGCCCAGAACCTCGTCACAGGCGAAGATGATTTTATCGTACTCGGTTATATCAACATCGTAACCACTGTAATGGAAACTTTTGCGATTACGTGCAACATCAAAGTAACGGCTCAAGTGGTTTTTACTGCCACCGCAGCTTAAGGAAAGAGCCTTTGTGTCGCGCTTTCTTAAAGCACTTTCGTTGCAGAGGGCATTTATGGTATCATCATCGGAACAGTACACAAATAAAGTCTTCAAAACAACACCTCGCACATCAAAAAATCAACAATATCTTGTTGAAAAAACACAATTTTCTTACTATATATAGTATAACATATATATGACAAAAAGTCACGTTTTTCGACCAAAAAATCAAATATCTGCGTCTTGCACAAAAGGAATCCCAATACTTTGTATATATTTGCAAAAACACATAAAATAAGCCCCAATATATGGAAAAAATATTGAAAGAATCAGGGGTTTATGCTACTATATAACACGAATATAATACTAAGTAAAAAGAAGGTATTTTCAATGAAACCCGTACGTACTTTTATACAACAAAACGGCATTCGTGCCTCCATTAAAATCCACAAACCCATCCACAGAATCACCAAGGGCAAAATAGCAAAAAGCTCATTTATTTCTGCTATAAATATGCCTTTTGTAGGTACTGATGTTAAAGTTATAAAAGAGAACGAAACCTCAACCTTTATTGCTAAATTCAACTCCGACGGCACATACAGTAACGAGGATTTCAAAATACTCACATTCACCGACCTCCATATGGATGACGACTTTGACGTAAACAACAAAACCTTACAACTTGTTGTTGATAATATTGTTGCAGAAAAGCCCGACCTCGTTATATTCACAGGTGACTGTATCTGCGGTAAATATCAGCAGATTGACGCAGTTCAGTTCGGTCAAATGATGGAGAATTTAGGAGTTTACTGGGCGTTCGTTTTCGGCAACCACGAGGCACGCGCAGAAAAGGAATTCTTCAAATACCTTATTTTCAAAAGTATTTCCGACTTCCCCCATTGTCTTTCAAAATTCGGAAATCCCGACCTTTTCGGCTATGGTAACTTCGTAATCAATGTTATGAACTCCCAAACTGACCTCCGTCAGAGCCTTGTACTTTTTGACTCGGGCAGGGATTTATGTGAACCCCATATCACAAATGACAACGTACCCTTCACCACCCATGACGGCTATGACTACATAAAGCCTTCACAGATTCAGTGGTACAAAAATGAGATTACCGCTTTAAAAAAGGAATACGGCAAAGCCCCCTCAATGCTCTATATGCATATCCCGATTCCAGAATATAACGATGTATTCAAATCCGAAAAAGAAGAAGACGGGTCTTTCGCCCCCACAGGCAAAGCGGAACTTCTCTACGGTGTACAGTACGAAACCGTAGGTAGCTCAAAATACAACAGTCACCTTTTTGATGCTATGAAGGAAATGGGCGCGCAGGCAATCTTCGCAGGTCACGACCATGTTAATGACTGGGCGGCAAAATACGAGGGTATCTGGCTCGTATACACCCAGAGCGGCGGTTACAATTGCTACGGAATGGGTGACTACAACAACACCTTCCATTGGGATGAAAAAGACTGGCTTCAGGGTTCAACCCTCACCACAATAAAACCCGACGGCTCAATAACACTTGAGCAGAAGAAAAACTCAAGATTTTTGAAATAAGTTTCAGTTCACAATTTGTTAACCCTTTGTTTCAAATTGTTCACAACTAATTAATACGGAATTTATTTTTTAGGTTTATAGTGTAATCAACGGAACGGGAATAATCCACACTCGTTCCTGTTGATTACACGTTTTCATTCCTATCTCCTTATTTCCATATTTACCCCTAAGAGAAAAGCACCTGTGTTAAGCGGGTGCTTTTTTCATTGACAAAATCCGTTAAAATGGTGCTATATTAATATATTTTCTTTTCAGGAATTTTTTTATAATTTTATCTCAGACAACCTCTTGAACTTCAAAATCCAATGAAGAAAAAGCAATTGAAATTATCGCAAAAATAGAATCATAAAAACAAACTTCGGACACATGAAAGTGCCCGAAGTTTTTCGTTAATCTGTAATCATTTCAAAATACTTTTTCTCAAGCTCCTCGTAGTGAGTGTAGTATTCCGCTTGATCCAACAAATTTTTAGCATCATTATAGGGTTTTGTTGCCCCTGCATACACGGATGCCATTTTAAGATATCTGTTCAATTCCATCTTCAATTGTAAACTTGCAAAGAAGCCCTTTACCTCGCGATTAATAATTTCCTCTTTAACCGCTTCATTAGGTTCAATAATATTCTCCTCGCCGTATTTTGAAATAAGTGACGCCGACCTTTTCTTAACACGGGCATTTTTAATAGCATCAGAGCGAATTTCCTTTTCTTCAGGGGTTTTCTTCGGCATTTTTTTAGCAAGTTTCAGACTCTTATTAGCATCCGAGTAAACGAACATCGCACCTTTCTGAGCATCTTCCTGAGCCTGAGCAATTCTCGCCTTACCTGCTTCACCTGTGAATTTATTCAGGTCATCCATAATAATGGTAGCTCTTTCAATAGCAAGGTTCCTTTCCTTTGCCTTTTTACGTTCTGCTTTACTTAAACCCTTTAATGCACAAGGTTGCGTTATCGACATAGCCTTAGCCTGTGTAACAATCCCCATTACGTCCTTAAGTTCATCATCCTCAAGTTCACCTATGGAGTAATTTTCAAACATTGCGCGTATTTTAAGAACATCCACATAAGCTCTGTGTTTATTCTCCGTAAGGTCGTAGAACAAGAAAGGTACAAGGTTCAAAAATGCACCCAGCGCCGAGAATAATATAAGAACCTCAAAGAGGTTGTTTCGCATAGCATCGTCATAAAGAACGCTATAGTCATCCAACAAACCCATTTTTTCATAAATAGCGGGATAGAACATACCTGTGGCGAAACCAATAACCGTGCCAATTATACCGAGGGGTCCGAAAAGTCCATCAACTCTTACACCCGTTTTCCATTGGTGGTAATCCCTCATATCGGCACTTATATTGTGTTGAACAATATTCCAGAAGGTATTTATAAAGTTGTTTATATACCATAAAACGCAGACAAGAATAATATTCTTGTAAACAAAATAAAGAATAAGAAGAATAACAACGTTAACGGAGTTTGCAGCAATCAAGAGATTTCTTTTTCCAATCGCCTTAATAATAATGGGACACAGAAGCATAGACCACAAAGCCGCATTACCGATAATGGTATTAACAAGACCCAAAGATGCCTCATACTTTCCATCATTACCATAAACAAATATCCAGTTAAGCATAACGCCATAACCTGATTCAAGAAAAACAACCCAAGCCGCTACCTGTGTAAGCCAATAATATTTATTCTTGGCAACCTCACGAATAGCATCCACCAATCTTACGGGCTCGGGCTTCTTTTTCGGAAGCACCAATCGTTCCTTAACCTTGCGGAAGAAAATTGTTGCGATTATCAGACCGATTACTGTAAAAACAGGGTAAATAATTCTGTAAGTCCAGATATTATCAAGCCCCCACGTAAAACCTGCAATGGCAGGAATAACCGCACCTGTTATTGTAGGAGCCATAGAGTAAATCACCTGCGAAATACTCATAACATTGGCTCTCTCCTGAGCATTTGGTGTTATAATCTGTTGAAAATAGGTGTAGCTTTCACTATAAAAGCACAAGAATACATTCAACAGCATATATACGAACCACACAACCACGGCTTTTGTGGTATACTCCATATTTTCATAAGGAAGCCACACAAAAATGGTAGAAGTTATGACAATGGGCAAACCCATACGCCTGATAAAGGGAAGGAATTTACCGCCTTTCATATTATGGTTATCGTAATACCAACTTCTGAAGATACCCAATGGAATACCCACAAGGTTTGCAACAATCAACATTATCTGCAAATCCATAGGCTGCAAACCTATACTTGCACCTACAAGGAAGTTAGAGGCATTAAGTCCTATGGTCGATGCAAGTAATGTTGTCCAATGAACACCAAAACCAGCACCACTGAGACTTGCAACCTCTTTGTACGGAATATAATTACCTTTTACGGGTTCTTTCCAATAATCTTTTACTGTCGTAACAAGACCCTTAACCTTGGAAATTACACCGGTTTTAGCTTCACCTTCCATATTAATACCTCCGTTCCTTAATAATCATATATTTCATAAAGACCTTTGTCAAGTTACTTAATAACAAACCGAATGATTAAAAAAATTAACCGAACACATCAACCCTCTTGAAAAAGATAAAAGCAAGGAATAAACTATAATCACAAAGGGTGCCCGAAAGAAAGGTGGCGGAAAATGAAACTTAAAATTTTTATTGATAAAACCAAAGACGAAGAAGTGTTAGTTTACGCTCACGAAAAAAATGAAATTGTCAAAGAAATAGAAAGAATTGTAAAGCAAAGCAACAGCGAATTAATCGGTTATAAAGATAACGAGGCTAAAAAGTTAAGTCTTCTTGATGTTAATTGCTTTATAAGTGAAAGCAACAAAGTTTATGCTCTTACTGATGAAAAGTTACAGGTAAAATTGAGACTTTATCAGATTGAAGATAATCTTAATGATGACTTCATAAAAATCAATCAATCCTGTATCGCCAATATACGGCAGATAGAGAAGGTACAGGCAACCTTTTCGGGTTCACTTTCGGTTGTTTTCAAAAACGGCTACAAGGACTATATTTCAAGACGGAATTTAAAAAGCGTAAAAGAAAGGTTAGGTGTTAAATTATGAATAAATACGTAAAGTCATTTTTAATAAGAGGTCTGATTTTCGGTGGCTTCGGCCCCATAATTCTTGCAATAGTATATTTCTGTATCTCAAAATTCCATCCCGAAATAACATTCAGCGGAAAGGAGATTTTGTTGGGTGCAATTTCTGTTTATACTCTGGCATTTGTTCACGCAGGTGCAAGTATCTTTAATCAGATTGAGGAATGGGGCTTAAACAAATCAATAGCCTGTCACTTCGGCACACTTTATGCCGCGTACTCCCTGTGGTACCTTATAAACAGCGGGATTCCCTTTGGCATCAAAGTATTCGGTATATTCACCGCCATATTTGTTGCTGTTTATTTGGTAGTTTGGACTATTGTTTATCTTTGTGTAAGAAGATCCAGCAAAAAAATAAACGCAAAACTGCAAAACAATAACTAAAAGAACTCCGCACAAGTTTATTTTGAACCTGTGCGGAGTTAATCTTTTTATTTGAAATCATAATCTGCGGCGAATTTTTCAAAATCTTTCAGAAATTGACTCATATTAATCACCCGTTATTCAGAAATACATTTTTGCGTAATTTTCAATTATATCCCTTGATTTCATTTTAGTTTCGGGGTCTTTATCCAAGGCATGACCTGAATTTTCATAAAGCAAAGCATCGTGCTTAACGCCGTTTTCTTTAAGTAAATTCAAGAATTTTTCAATATGCCACATAAGAATAAGATCGTCGGACTTTCCGTAAAAAACTGCCGTAGGAATGCACTCTTTACTAACATAACTTATGGGTGAAATTTTCATAAGAGCTTCTTGTGAATCATCATTCGACAAAGTATTTTTAGTAACGTTAAAACCGCAACATTTGGACAGAAGTCCAAACTTCCATTCCTCAAACTCACTTGAAATACCCATAAGAAAATCGGGCTCACCCAAAGTCACTGGCGGACAGTAAACACAAGCCGCTACAGGTTTTATTGGTGATTCTGCACACCTTGTGTAGGCATAAAGAAGCGAAAGATGTCCCCCTGCAGAGCCACCGGACAAAATTAATTTTTCCGCATTAAATCCATATTCTGCACACTTTGCTTTTACGGTTTTTATTGCCGATGTTATATCTTCAAGTTCATCAAAAACATTTAAATCTTCTGAAACAAATCGGTAGTTCATTGTGGCGCATATGCACCCTCTGTCTGAAAAATACTCCGCATCGGGGTGGTGTATAGTTTTGTCACCATCGTGCCATCCGCCACCATGAATAAAGAGTATAACTCCCTCACTGTATTTCACGTTTTCGGGAATAAAAATATCAAGCCGGTGTCTTTCGTGATTGCCGTACACAACTTCATTTAAAATAATAGTTTTATCCATAATCAATCCTCAGAAAATACTTCTTTTATGGCTTCAAGATATCCGTAGCCGTAAAGGTCATCGGGTTCAAGATAACTGGTTTCCGTCCACTCATTCCAACTATTCACGGTTATAAATGGGGCTTTCATACATTCCCATTTGATTGAATCATCCGCAAATGCTTTAATTTTTTCACAGGCAAATTTAAAGTTTTCGGGAGTATTATTCACAATTACACCTGGGACAAAATTATTGAACCTTACGTTATTATCCCAACCCACCGAAATATTGGGATAAAAGGGGATATTGAGATTTTCAGATTCTTTGGCTATTGCATCCACATATTTATCAGTAACCTGTGTAAAATCTCCTTCAAAATCCGTTGAGCAACCCCAGTTATAGCTTGTAACCGACGAAGCACCCAAAAAGTCATACATCTGCGAAGACTTAACACCCTTCTGAGAATCATCATCACGAAGCCAATTGAAAACACGATCACGCCAATGAACAAATTGCAGGTGGAGTCCTTTGAACCCTGCTTCAACGGTTTTTCGGTTAAATTCTTCAATTGCTTTTTTACATTCGTCACTTGTACCAAAGGAACGGATAAAATTGTCAATATCAAAAATCATATAGACAGGG
>JAZRFO010000187.1:0-4595 GCA_045643685.1 Acutalibacteraceae bacterium | reverse complement strand
TCGCTTTCGTGCTCCCACTCGCCGTCTGTAAAGAGTGTGGCGGGCTGATATTTTTCAACCAATTCCTTAAGCATAGGGTGAAGGTGCTGGAGTGCATATTTTTCGGGGTCCTCAAGGTAGTAAGGATGCCACCATTCGTAAACAGAGTGGTACACACCAAATTTTACACCTGTGCCCTCCATAGCATTTTTAAGCTCCATAAGGAAGTCACGCTTGGGTGCACACTCAACAGAGTTAAGGTCGGGTGCATACTCTGTTTCGTAAAGGCAATAGCCATCGTGGTGCTTTGAAACAAAGTTTATGTACTTTGCACCTGCACGCTTGAAAAGGTCTGCCCATTTATTTGCATCAAAGCGATGACCTGTGAATTCATCCTTAAAATCATAATAAGGGCGTGAATTGTAATGCTCCTTGTGGAATGCCTTGTATTTTTTCTGTGCCTCTGTCTGGCATTCTTCCATATTACATGAATAGCCATACCACTCTGCATAGTCCTTCACGGGAGCGTAAGCGGGGATACTGTAAAGCCCCCAATGGATAAAGATACCGAATTTGGCTTTACCAAACCACTCGGGTACCTTTCTGCTGTTAAGTGATTCCCAATTATTTTCAAACATATTCATTACCTCTTTTTTAGAGAATATTCTTTTTCACTCTATATATTTCAACACAAAAATGAACTGTTGTTTCAAGCTGATCAAGCTTCAATAACCTTTCGGCATCGTCACGGCCTGTTTTGTAGTAGTACGGTGTCATTTTGAAAAGATTACTGATATCTTCACTTTCTGTAAGCTTTATTTTATATTTCAGTTCGTGACTTTCAAAAAGTTCAAAAAGCTCATCATCACGCTTTTCGGGTTTGTTTTTGTATGGCTCCTTGTAAAGGGCACATTTTAAATCCCACAAATGCTCCTCGAGAGGGACAGCTTTAATAAGCACACCATCATCCTTTAACACACGGCTGAATTCACCATATGGTGATGGTGCAAAAACATTAAGCACACAATCAACACTGTTATCTGCAAAGGGTAACTGAAAGGCACTTGCAACAGCAAACTCACCTTTGCTTACAGTTTTGGGTGCATATCGCAGGGCATCTTTTGAAATATCGATACCGCATATCTGATAGTCACCTGTGTGTGATACCGCGGCGGTATAATACCCTTCACCGCAACCAACGTCTGCAATAACTCCCCCGTCACCCACGAATTGTTTTACACAATCGCAGATTTTATCACTCAAAGGCTTATAGAAACCTTTTTCAAGGAACTGACGACGAGCCTGTACCATCAGCTTGTCGTCGCCGTGGCGCTTGAGTGAGGACTGCTGTGACATAAGTAAATTTACATAGCCGTACTTTGAAACATCAAAGCTATGACGGTTTTCACAAGTGTAGGCAGAGCCTGATTTTGCGAGAACACCTGAACAAACAGGACAAATAAAACAAGACATATTTTTCCACAAATTAAAGGCTGTTTAGAAAAACAGCCTTATTAAAATTATTCTTCAATAAGCAACTTCTTAAGTTCACTCATAAAGGTGTTTATATCCTTAAACTGGCGGTAAACGGATGCAAAACGAACATAGGCAACCTCGTCTATATCCTTCAATTTATCCATTACGTATTCACCAATTTTAACGGATGTAACCTCTCTGTCAAGTGAGTTCTGAAGCTCTGCCTCAATTTCGTCAATGGCTTTTTCGATAACATCGACAGAAACAGGTCTCTTCTCACAAGCGCGCATCATACCGTTGAAAAGCTTGTCACGGTCAAACACCTCACGGGATTTGTCCTTTTTGACAACAACAATGGGCACACTCTCAATAATCTCGTAGGTTGTGAAACGCTTTGCACAACTCATACACTCTCTGCGGCGGCGGATACGCTCACCTTCGTCGGTAGGTCTTGAGTCGATAACCTTGCTCTCTTCAAAACCGCAATAAGGACATTTCATAGGTTACACCCCTTATCATTTTTTGTAATTATACCAAATAGAGTGATTTAATTCAATACCTTTACAACATTTTGTGGCATCAATTACCATTGATAAAAATGGGTTTTTACACTACTATTGATACGGTGATTTAATGACAGACAAGCTTAAAAATTTTAAAAATATATACCAAAAGCTGGACAGTAACACTCGGCTTATTATCCGTGTATGGCTTTTAACAACATTATGGACAATAATATTGGCAACAATCACACATAACGCTGACCAATATTCCTTGTTACTGCTGAGTGACGACCTGGCAGTCGCCGCCCGTAGCACAGGTGTGATTGGTGGAATATGCACGATTATTGCCGTAAATCGAGATATTAAAGCTAAATAATCAAGGAACTAAAACAAAGGAATCAAAGATTTTTGCAACCTCCTCCTCGGAGAAGCCTGTGAAAACAACGTTGGTCCTTACGTTGATATCTCTTTTGAGTTGTGTTTCAATCATGTGGGTTGTACCGTTATCATTGTACATTGTGAAGCCGTAGCCCTCACAGACATCGCCCTCAGCCACTATCAGAGCACCATTTGAAAACGGCATAATGATTTCATACAGGTAGAAGTAAGCGCATTGTTTAAAGTAGCCCTCAACCTCGTAGCAAGGGGTTTCGGCAAGGGTTTTATAAACACGCAGATTACCTTTATCAATATCATCAAAGGTAAAGCCAAGCTGTTCTGTGCCCTTTTCAATAACAGGAATCAGGAAAGGCAGATGTGTTGTAACAAATGGATTGTATTCCTGTGCGATGTATTTTTGGAAGTACTGTGCGGGAACTTCCTCACCATTGTAACGCAGGAAGCTTATTTTCCTGCCGTCCTCAAAAACAAGCTGTTGGTGACCCTCCGTGTGGTTTTCCACCTTATATTTACCAAAGGACTCATCGATATAAAGCGAGCCGTATTTGCCGTTAAAATTCGGTTTTTGCTTATTGGTAATTTGCAAATCGATATATTCACTTTGCATAGCAAGAAATGTCCTGTTATAGCTATCCTTGGCAAGCGCCAACGGAATTGTCATAAAGGCAAAAATGCCAATAACCAACAAAATTGACACTATGATGCACACCGCCCTGATAACGGCTTTTTTAGTGTGCTTTTTTATTCTTTTACCCGCTTTAACAACTGCCTTGTCTATGTCGGAATCGGGCATAGGCAAGGTAGGAGCGTTTTTTAACGCGGTGCAGAAATCTGCACAGGAGTCACACTCACCGATGTGTTCCTCTACCATTGCTTTAGTTTCACTACTGCAGACCTTATCAACGTAAAGGGGTAATAAATCCTTAATTATTTCGCAATTCATTTTACTCATAATCACTCATCCTTTCTATGATTTTTTGCCTTGCACGGTGATACGTAACACGCGCCCAGCTTTCGGTTTTGCCGTAAACCTCGGCTATAACGGAGAATGGCAACTCACCCATAGCCTTCATATAAAAGACTTCCTTATACGGTGTGGGTAATTGTGTGGCTGATTGGAGAATTTGTCTTATCTGCTCCTTATCCTCAACACTCCGTGATGCAGATTCGTCGCTGACAATGGAAGCGTAATCATCAATATTTTCAAGCTTCTTTTTACGTTTCAGAGAAATGAACTCGTTACGGGCAATAGTGCAAAGCCAGGTTTCCATACGGCATTGATTTCTGAATTTATCCGCATTTTTTAATGCTTTGTAAAAAGCTTCTTGAGTGATTTCTTCTGCAAGTGATTCATCGAAGCACAAGGAAAGAGCATAGCCCTTGACATACTTGTAGTATTTATTAAATATCAATTCCAAATCATCCATACATCCACCCCCTTTTTGAGTACTCACCTGTTAGACGGAGAAAAATGTCTTTTGTTACAAGGATAATATATTTTGGGGGAATAGTCAAAAAATCCACATCCAAAGGATGTGGATTGTAATTTTATTCAAATTTACCCCAATCACGTAACATTTCTCTGAAATACGAGGGTTTGTATTCTCCAAGAAGCGGTTGAATATTGATGCACGAATAAAACACTCCATTTTTCTTGCACCACGCCTTTACTTCTTTATCAACCAAATAATCCGAATCCGAAAACAAGGAAATAACCACACCGTTCTTGCTCCCATATTTCTCTATATACCCAAAAGCAGAAAAAGTTTCCCCAAGTTCAATAGGACTACAAAAAGAAAAACCAAAATCCGTTGCAGCTAACCGGAATTTCTCACGCACTTTATCCAATTCGTTTTCAGAAATCATATATAACACCTTTTATAAGCAAAATCAATGCGAAGCATTGTATATCATCAATTCCAAAGGAATTGCATATCATCAACTTCGCAGAAGTTGTATATCATCGTTGCGAAAGATTTATACAGCCTACGGCTGATGATATCCACCTCTGGTAATGAGATACACGCTAAAGCGTGATGATATACCATTTCTTTCGCAATGGATAAAAAATGACAAGTTTCTTTCGAAACTTGTCATTTTTGGTGAGTTATCGGGGATTCGAACCCCGGACACCCTGCTTAAAAGGCAGGTGCTCTGCCTACTGAGCTAATAACTCATATATAACCCTGCATGCAGGGTTAATAACTTATTTTACAAATGCAAAAAGCACAACTGCAC
>JAZRFO010000186.1:0-9953 GCA_045643685.1 Acutalibacteraceae bacterium | reverse complement strand
CTCAGGAAGAACGCCTTTGGGATTATTACGGCGAGCTTCCCGAGGATGATCAATGGGACATTGAAGGTGATTTAAGTGTCTGATTACAGAATTTTTGCAAACCATGCTCATCTTTTCCCCAAAAACACCAAACCCAACGGGGATATAGATTGTTTAAAATCCTTGCTTGATGAATGCGAAATTGAGGGTGCAGTCTGTTTTTCACCTTTCTGGCATCAGATGGATATGTATGCACACACAACAGGGCAGAATCCTTGTGAATGGACTGCCAACGCCCTGAAAAACGAGCCGAATCTTGTGGGCTTCGGTACGGTTGATTTTGACAGAGCCGACCGTAAAGACCAGGTTAAGAAAATTAAAGATCTGGGTCTTTACGGCATAAAAATACACCCTGCCGCACAAGAGGTCAATATAGCAGGAAAAGAGCTTTTTGAAGTTTACGAGGAAGCGGAAAAGCAAGGACTTTTCATATCCTTCCACACGGGACTTCATTGGCACAGAATTGCGGATTATCAGATGCTTTTGTTTGACGAAGTAGCTTATAATTTTCCTAAACTCCGTTTCAGTATGGAGCATATAGGCGGATACAGTTTCTTTAAAGAGGCACTGCTTATAATGAACAATAACTCCCGAGGGGAAGTTCAGAATACCTTTGCGGGGTGGACAAGCATCGCAATGGAAACCGATGCTATGGGTAACGAACGTGCGGGTGCATGGTCGCTGACAGATGATCAGCTTTGCACACTTATTCACCAGACAGGCTACGAGCGAAGCATTTTCGGACTTGATTTTCCATATAAGGGAATACCCGAAACAAAAGCGGCAATTGACCGCATCAAAAATCTCACTATTCCCGAAGAGGCAAAACGCGGTATACTTGGGGATAATTTGAGAAAAGTACTTTTTGGATAAAACAAAAACCGCCTTTTGGCGGTTTTTTATTTATTGAAATTTTTGAAAAATGGTATTATCATATAAAAACAAGAAAAACTAAAGAATGAGAAAGCGAGGAATCGCATAAATATGATAATAGATTTCCATACCCACGCTTTTCCCGATAAAATTGCCTCTATGGCAATGGAAAAGTTAAGTGATGCATCGGGCGGACTTATACCACAGACCGACGGTACCGTAAATGGACTTAAAAAGATAATGAAAACTGACGGAGTAGATAAGAGCGTTGTACTTGCAATTGCAACTAACGAAAAACAACAAACTGCCGTGAATGATTTTATTGCATCACAAAAATGTGATGAGATAATTCCCTTTGGCTCCGTTTATCCCCACGCCAAAAATGCTCTTGAAGAACTGGAAAGAATACACTCTATGGGTTTAAAGGGAATAAAACTTCATCCCGAATATCAACAGTTTTTTGTGGATGATGAAAAAATGAAACCTATTTACAAAAAAATATCGGAGTTGGGTCTGATAGTTCTTTTTCACGCAGGTGAAGATTTAGGTTATCCTGCGCCGTACCACGCAACCCCGGAACGGTTGAGAAAAGCGGCAAAGTGGATAGACTCGCCAATGATTTGCGCCCATTGGGGCAGTGCATATATGGGAGAAGATGTATTAAAACACCTCTGTGATATTCCCGTGTATTTTGACACAGCCTTTGGTTATGCAATGATATCCAAAGACCGCGCTCAGCGTATTCTTGAAAAAAAGGGTACGGATTATATTTTGTTCGGTTCAGATTGCCCATGGCACGCGCCCTCGTGGGATATCAGAATGATAGAAACTCTTGGGCTTTCCGAGGGTGAAAAAGAAAAAATTTATTATAAAAATGCCTTGAACTTATTAGGTGTTTAAAAAACTCGGTCAGTTAACAACCTGACCGAGTTTTATTTATTTTATAATCGTATAGATCAACGGTTCTTTAGGTGGCTCTGTTTCAGAAAACTCAAGTGCATTAATAAATTGTTTTTTCGCACTCTCGAATGAGTTTTTGTTGCAGGAGTAAAGGGTTGCCAAAACATCACCCTTATTGACTTTATCACCTGTTTTTTTATTAAGGATGATACCTGCGCTCATGTCAATGGTATCGTCCTTTTTTTCGCGTCCTGCACCTAAAATTACCGCAGAAACACCAATTTTTTCTGCATCGGCACTTATAATATAGCCGTCACAGGGGGTAGTTATTTCATAGGAGAAATCTGATTTTTTAAACACAGGGTCAGGAGTTTTTGAGCCTTGTGCTACAATCCATTCTTTGAATTTAGCCAATGCTTTTTTGGAGTAAAGAGCATCTTCGGTAAGTTTACGAGCCTCGTGGTCGCTTATATTTTGGGTAACAGACACAAGTTGAGTTGCAAGTGAAAGGCAAACTTCCCTTAAATCATCGGGACCATTGCCGTTTAAAACTTCAAGGGCTTCTTCCACTTCAAGAGCGTTACCGATATTGTTACCCAATGGTCTGTTCATATTGGTAATAAGGGCGGTTGTGTTTCTACCGCAAGTCTTACCGATTTTAACCATTTCTTTTGCAAGAGTTACCGCTTCCTCGGGAGTTTTCATAAATGCGCCCGAGCCGTATTTTACGTCAAGGACTATATTTTTAGACCCTGCTGCAAGTTTTTTTGACATAATACTCGATGCTATAAGGGGCATACTGTCAACAGTAGCCGTAACGTCCCTGAGAGCATATAATTTCTTGTCTGCAGGTGTAAGGTTACCTGTCTGTCCCACAACGGCAATACCGATTTTTTCAACCTGAGCGAAAAACTCATCGGGTGAGAGTGCGGTATTAAAGCCCTCTATGGACTCCAGTTTATCAATTGTACCACCTGTGTGACCTAAACCGCGACCACTCATTTTAGCCATAACCAGACCGATGGATGCGCATATAGGTGCCACTATAAGGGTGGTTTTGTCACCAACACCACCGGTGCTGTGTTTATCCGCACTAAAGGTGCCGAATTGCGAAAGGTCAACGGTGTCACCCGAGTTTGCCATAGCCATAGTAAGGTTTGCGGTTTCCTCCTCGGTCATTCCTTCATAAAAAACCGCCATACAAAAAGCAGATGCCTGATAATCGGGGATGGAGCCGTCAACATAACCTTTTATAAAAAAGTCTATTTCTTCTTTTGTCAAAGAAAAGCCGTCACGCTTTTTCTTGATAATGTCGTACATTCTCATAAATTTACCTCACGTCTTCGGGTGAAAAGGAAAGGGGAAGAAGGTCCTTTAACGTAACGGTTTTGTATTCTTCGTCGCTTTCGCCCATAATAATTGTAAAATCGTCGTCACAAAATTCGCGCATTACCTGACGACAGACACCGCAAGGGGCAAAAATACCATCAATTATGCCATTCTTACCGCCTACAACTGCAATTTTAAGAAAATCTTTTTCGCCTTCGTTTACGGCTTTGAAAATTGCAACTCTTTCCGCACATATTGTAGGTGAGAAAGCGGAGTTTTCAATATTCGCACCTGTAAAAACCTTGCCGTTTTTACAAAGGAGTGCCGCACCCACTTTACAATTTGAGTAAGGGGAGTAGGATTTTTCCATCTCTTTTATTGCTGTTAAAAGTAATTCTTTGTCAGTCATAAAATCACCCTTTCAGAAGATTTTTAACCTGTTGTGAAATATAGTTAAAACCCTCTATTGTCCCAAGGTTTTCGGGCTCAATATTTTTGCCGTAAAGTATAAATGGTACGTATTCACGGGTGTGGTCCGTACCTTTGAAGCCGGGGTCACATCCGTGGTCTGCGGTTATTATAAGAGCATCGTCGGGTTTCATATTTTCAATAAATGAACCAAGCCAGTCATCAAACTCACTGAAGGCCTTGGCGTAACCATCAATCTCATTTCTGTGACCGTAAACCATATCAAAATCTACAAGGTTTACGAAGCAAAGACCGGTAAAATCCTTGTTTTGGTATTCAGTAGTTTTTGACATACCATCAGCATTGTTTTTTGTGTAGGTGTATTCCGTAATACCCTTACCTGCAAAAATATCATTGATTTTGCCAATGCCTATAACGTCAAATCCCTTGGTTTTCAGTTCGTCAAGGAGTGTTTCTTTTGGGGGTAGGAGTGAGAAATCGTGTCTGTTAGCCGTTCTTTTAAAGGGATATTCACCCTCAAAGGGCCTTGCAATAACTCTGCCCATACCCCAATCGCCCTGTAACATTTCACGGGCAATTTTACAGTAGTTGTATAATTCTTCGGGTGGGACGATGCCTTCGTGGGCGGCTATCTGGAAAACGCTGTCGGCAGATGTATATACAATAAGCGCACCTGTTTTAAGGTGTTCTTCTCCATAGTCCTTTATAACTTCCGTACCCGAATAGGTCTTGTTGCAAATAACCTTGCGGCCTGTTCTTTTTTCGAACTCGTTAATTAAATCCTCGGGGAAACCGTTGGGGAACGTGGGTAAGGGCTTTTCGGATATAACCCCTGCAATTTCCCAATGACCAATAGTGGTGTCTTTGCCCTTTGAAATTTCCCTGAGCCTTGCAACTCTTGATTTCAGTGTACCCTCTCCAAGGAATGAAAGACCATCTATATGGGTGTATCCCAAATCGGGTAGATTTTTGATATTGAATTTCGGGGATTTTGAAATTGTGCGTATGGTACTGCAACCCTTGTCACCGAAAATTTCGGCATCAGGAGCTTCACCTATGCCGCAACTGTCTAAAACTATAAGAAAAACCCGTTTAAATTTATCCATTTAAGCTTACCGCCGTTTCAAGTGAAAGTGTCATCATATCGGTAAAAGTGTTCTGTCTTTCTTCGGCTGAAAGGCTTTCGCCTGTTAACAGGTGGTCCGAAACTGTGAGAATGGCAAGAGCGTTTTTGCCTGAACGTGCCGCATTCATATAAAGGGCGGCGGCTTCCATTTCAACTCCTAAAACACCCATTTTACCCCACAAAGCGGTAGGAGTCATGGTTTCGGGTGTATCGCTTAAATCATTATAGAAAATATCCGAAGAAAGAACGTTACCTACAGTATATTTCAAATCCAATTCATCGGCTTTATCTACCGCAGTTTTAAGAAGATTAAAGTCTGCAATAGCAGAAAAAGTACCGGGAAGATTGAATGTGTGAGCGTAATTTGAGTCAGTACAAGCACCCTCAGCGATTATGACATCGCGGACATTTACTTTTTCGCTCATACCCCCTGCAGAGCCAACGCGGATAATATTATCCACATCAAAAAAGTTGAAAAGCTCGTAGGAGTAAATACCTATTGAGGGCATACCCATACCCGAAGCCATAACGGAAACAGGGATGCCTTTGTAAGTACCCGTATAGCCGTGAATTCCGCGGACATTGTTCACTAATTTTGCATCGGAGAGGAAGTTTTCCGCAATGAATTTTGCGCGGAGAGGGTCACCGGGCATAAGCACGGTTTTAGCAAAATCTGAAGGTGTTGCGTTGATGTGGGGAGTGGGGTAGTTTTTCATAACGTTATCTCCTTAGGTTTTAGTTAGGAATGAGGAATTATGAATTACACATTACGCTTTAAATTCTATACATGGTGTACATATTAGCGTAAATTCCGTTTTTCTCGGTTAACTCCTCGTGTGTACCGCTTTCGGCAATGCCGTCTTTGGTAATAACAAGAATTTTGTCTGCATTTTTAATAGTTGTAAGTCTGTGTGCAACGGTTATGGTTGTTCTGCCCTTTGAAAGACGCTCGAGGGATTGTTGCACAAGAAATTCACTTTCGTTGTCGAGTGCACTTGTGGCTTCGTCAAGAATAAGGATTTTCGGGTTTTTAAGGAAAACTCGGGCAATACTGATACGTTGTTTCTGACCGCCTGAAAGCTTAACTCCTCTTTCACCTACGTAAGTATCAAAACCATCGGGAAGATTGTCAATAAATTCCTCTGCCCCTGCAAGACGAGCCGCCTCGCGGATTTCATCTTCCGTAGCACCGGGTTTGCCGTATTCAATATTTTCCCTTACGGTGCCTGAGAAAAGGTAAACATCCTGTTGAACCACACCGATATTCTCCCTGAGTGATTTAAGGGTAACGTCACGTATATCCGTGCCGTCAATCTTGATGCTTCCGCTTGTGATTTCATAAAAGCGAGGAATAAGATTACATATTGTGGTCTTACCACCGCCCGAGGGACCCACAAGGGCAAAGCTTTCGCCACTGCCGATATTAAGATTAATGTGGTTGAGTATTTCCTCGGTTTCTTCGGAATATTTAAAGGTAACGTTGTCAAAATCAATTCTTCCCTCGGTAACTTCAAGAGAAATTGCTTTTTCCTTGTCTTTGATGGCGGGATCAATATCCATAATATCTGCAAAACGCTCAATACCCGTCATACCTCGTTGGAACTGCTCAACGAAGTCAACTAATTTCCTTATTGCCGTAAGAAGCATTGATGCGTACATAAGGTATGCAACGTAGTCGGGCGCCTTAATTCTTTGGTTAAGTAAAAAGAATGCACCGATTACCGCTACTACAATATACATTATGCCCTCAAAAACCCTGTTAACAGAACTGTATGAGCCCATAAATTTATACATTACGGATTTTATACTGAGGAATTTTTCGTTTCCTGATTTGAATTTTTTCTCCTCAATGTTTTCGTTGGCAAAGGATTTAACAACCCTTACACCCAGAAGGCTGTCTTCAATCTGTGCGTTTAATTCACCAAGTGTAACACGGCTTTCGCGCATGCTTTCTTTCATTCGGTGTTTAAAATATTTAAGGCATACCGCCATTAAGGGAATAACCGCGAACATAATAAGTGTCAGGAAAATATCCATTCTTGCAAGAATTATGAAGGATACAAGGATTTTTACTCCGGCTATAAAAAACTCCTCGGGGCAATGGTGGGCAAACTCCGTAACGTCAAAAAGGTCGCTTGTGAAACGGGACATAATCGTACCCACTTTTGTTTCGTCGTAGTAGGAATAGGGGAGCTTGTGCAAATGCTCAAACATATCGCGGCGCATATCCGTTTCCATCTTTGTACCCATAATATGACCCACAGATGCCATATAATAGTTGGCAAGAGCATCAATTATTCGTAAAACAATGTAAATGCCGCCCATTGTAAGAATGGTTTTTGCTGTAAGCAAAGCGATATTTTCGATAGCTGTGTCCGTAATATGGCGCACAAACATAGGCAAAACCAACTCGCACACGGTAGTTAACGCGGCGCAGAAAAGGTCAAGAAACAATGTTTTATAATGAGGCTTGTAGTAGGGTAAAAAGCGCTTAATTAATTTCGCGTTTCCCGATTTGTTTTTATTTTTCATAGGTACTCCCAAAAGTATAAATTATATAAATATATGTTAACACAAAATACAAATCTGTTCAATAAACTTATTGCATATTCAACAATTGAATTGAAAATTTTTGAGTGATATAATTAATAAAAAACTATTAAGGTGATTTTATGAAAACTATAAAAATCGGTATATTCGGTATGGGTCGCGGTGGCACATTTATTGATAATATTATTAATAACAACGGTGAGGTTGTTGCCCTTTGTGACTGTAAGCGTGACGCAATGGAAAGAGTAGCAGGGGAAATGGAAACTAAGCCTGCTATGTATACGGATTTTGAAGAGTTTTTAAATCACGATATGGACGCGGTTTTTATTGCTAACTACTTTCACGAACATGCAAAATTTGCGGTGCGTTGCCTTGAAAAAGACTTAAATGTTTTGTCAGAGTGCGTAAGCAACGGCACTATGGCAGAGGGTGTCCAGTTAGTAAGAGCCGCCAAAAAGAGCAAAGGTATATATATGTTGGCGGAAAATTACCCCTTTATGATTTTTAATCAGGAAATGCGTAAGGTTTACGATAGCGGAGTTCTTGGTAAGGTGCTTTTTGCAGAGGGTGAGTACAATCATCCCTTTGATATGGATAACGAGGCAGAGCATAAGCCGTTACGTCCCCACCCCAATCATTGGCGTAATTTCTTACCCCGTTCATATTATATTACCCACTCTCTGGCGCCCCTTATGTATATTACAGGCTCCTTCCCTGTAAGAGTTTCGGCAATGCCCGTTTTTGAGCCTTTCAGCGAGTTCAAACACGTTGGTTCACTTGTTGGCGACAGAGCTACAATTATTACCTGCCTTAATGACGATAACTCCGTTTTCCGTGTAACAGGTTGCGCCGCTTTCGGTGCTCACGAAAATTCATACCGCGTTTGCGGAACAAAGGGACAGATTGAAAATTTAAGGGGTATGGGCGACAAGGTTATGCTCCGATTTAACCATTGGGAGAAACCCGAGGGATATGAAGAAGAAAATCTTTATGAACCCCAATGGAATGTCGAGGATAAAGAGCTTGCAGAAAAAGCAGGTCACGGAGGCGGAGATTTCTTTGTTATAAAAGAATTTTTTGATTGTATCCGTGAAAACAGAAAGCCTCAGTTTGACGAATATTTTGCAACAACCTGTTCTTCCGTTGCAATTTTAAGTCACCGCAGTGCATTAGAAAAGGGTATACCTTACGATATACCCGATTTTCGCAATGAAGAGGATTGCGTGAAATATGAAAACGATTACCTTACACCAATTCCGAGAAGTGACGGCAAGGCTCCCGATATGCCCTGTTGCTCACAGCCTGATTTTAAACCTACTCCGGAGCAATTTGAAGCATACCTTGAAATGCTGAAAAAAGATTTATGATTTTAAATGACTTGTGTCATTGAGGAATTTTAATTTAGTTTTGATTACGCCATCTTCTTTGAGGTAATTAACTAAAGTAACACCCGTATTAAGGTGTGAAAAATTAAAATTCTCTTTAAGGGGAAAATCAAGTGCCGCAAGGACTAAAAATGAATTGAATGTACCGTGAGCAACAATTACAACAGTGGATTCAAAATCATTTTCTGCCTTGATTTTTTCAATAATTTTCTTTGCTCTGTTGTATGCGATGTGGTCGTTTTCTTCTCTCAAAGATTTTCGGGGAAGAATAAGGGCATCGGGTATAACATTAAGCAACACATCATCATCCAAACCTGTATACTCAGGGTCAGTGCCCTTCTCTAAAAGTGAGCAATCAATTATAACGGGAATGTCTTTGTGGTGCTTTTTAATTTCCTTTGTGGTTTTTACCGCTCTTATGAGGGGACTCGTATAGATTTGATCTATTTTTTCATTCTTAAATCTTTCGCCTAAAAGGGCAACCTGGTTTTCACCATTTGGTGTGAGGTCCGTTTCTGTGAAACCGTCACCATTCAAATTGCCGAAAGTTTCTCCGTGGCGGATAATATAAATAAACATTAAATCACCTCTGCTAAATTATACTATTTAAAGTCGAAACTTGCAATATTGTTCGGTTAAACATATAATTACAGAGGAAAATATAATTAAGAGGTGTACTTTTATGAAGTTAGAAGAAACTAAATTATCATCAACCGAAATATTTGACGGTGTGGCTATACATCTTTTTAAGGATGAAATTCTTTTACCCAATGGCAATAAGGGTGTGAGAGAGGTTATCCGTCACCCCGGAGCAGTATGCGTTATACCTATTACAGAAGATGGCGAGATTATTTTTGTAAATCAGTTCAGATATGCTTTCAATAAAGTCACCCTTGAAATTCCTGCGGGTAAGCTTGAAAAAGGTGAGGACCACCTTGAAGCGGCCCTCAGAGAGCTTTCCGAGGAAACTGGCCTTAGCGCCAAAAACGTTGTTCCCATGGGTGAGCTTTACACCACCCCTGCACTTATTGACGAGGTTATTTATATGTACCTTGCTACTGATTTACAGGAGGGCGAGCAACATCTTGACGAGGATGAGTTTATAAATACCATTAAAATTCCTTTGGATAAGGCAGTGGAAATGGTAATGAACGGCGAAATCAAGGATTCCAAAACTCAGGTAATGATTTTAAAGGCCGATAAATATCTTAATAAATAAAAAATGCAGTTGCAAATTTGCAACTGCATTAATTTTTGTTTGATTATTTCGCTTTCTTGGCTTTCTTTTCTTTTTTGTCAAGGAATCCGATTTTGTACATAAC
>JAZRFO010000185.1:0-3214 GCA_045643685.1 Acutalibacteraceae bacterium | reverse complement strand
ATGAATTTAACACCGCTGATTTCAATATTGTTTGCGTATGCAATAACAATACCACGTCTTTCTGCTCTGTCAAGATGGGAGAGGTCAACAACGCCGTTGCCTACAATTTTTACATTGTTGCAAGCTGTAAGGTTTAAATACGGGCAACGATTAAGTCCCATTGGCAGGTGACCTGCGTTCATTAAATCTGTGTCCTGCTTACTTGTGTTGTTGTAGTTGTCGTCATCGCTGGTTATATCGTAAGTGTGCTTTGCAAGAAGGTACGAACCTCTTTTAAGATAAAATACGGTGTTGCTCCAGCCACAAAAATCAAAGAAGGCATCGGAACTGTGAAAACCTTTTTCAACAGGAACAACATTATAGCCTTGACTCTGGTATTTTTTGATTTCTGCATCTTCGTCAACTAATTCGCGTACAAAGATGGTGAAGCCGTGCTCCTGGTCATCGTTGTTGAAAACGAAAGTATAAATACCCATCTGTGTGATTTTACCGTTGAGTACGGTGTTCTGGTAACTGGGTTTGAAATCAAGGCTTCTGGGAAGAATGGTTACGTTGTTGATTATAAAACCGTGACTCTGTAACTGGAATGAAAGTTCAAAATCTCTTGTATTATCAACATATATTTCACAGAATGAGTGCAACGCACCTTTCTGTGTGTTACCTACGAATACGGTTGTGGCATAAACAGGAATACGCTTTTGCTCCACGTGAACTGTAAAGTATGGAGATTGGATTATGCCATTGATATCTTGATAACCTTGGGCATTTACATATAATTCGTCACCATCATCACTCGCACGTTGGATAAACGAGCTTGTGGTTAAACCTGCGGAGGAGACGGGTTTTATTGCTTCCTCGGGATATTCAAGGTACTCAAAGACCTCTTTTGTCTGAGTGGGCGGAACCTCGTTCGGTCCATCGAAAATGTTAAATGCGGAAAAGAAAGCTAAAAACAAAGCGAATATAGCTTTTAAAACTTGCATGATTGCTACTCCTTTTTGAAAGATGCAATGATTTTATCACACACTCTTGAAAAAATCAACAAAAATGCTTGTTAATTATGTTGTAATGTTTACAGTGTCGCTATTGACAAAATCTGAAAAAATTGTGTATAATCAACAAGTATTAAACTTAATTTGTTTTATTGAAAGAAGGATTTTATTATGGCAAAAGTACTTGTGGAAACATCTGCACGTCACGTTCACGTTTCAAGAGCAGACCTTGATATTCTTTTTGGTGAAGGTTACGAGCTTACACCTAAAAAAGACCTTTCTCAGCCCGGTCAGTTCGCTTGTGAGGAAAGAGTTGCTGTTGTTGGCCCCAAGGGTCAGTTCCCCGCAGTTTCAATTCTTGGTCCTACAAGACCCTCATCACAGGTTGAAATTTCTGCTTCAGATGCACGTTCAATCGGCGTTAAAGCTCCTGTAAGAGAAAGCGGTGACGTTGTAGGTAGCGGTGCTTGTAAGCTTGTTGGCCCCAAAGGCGAGGTTGAACTCAGTGAAGGCGTAATCGTTGCTAAAAGACATATTCACCTTACTCCCGATGCTGCTGCAGAATTCGGTGTTGAGGATAAGGAAGTTGTTGGCGTTAAGATTGAGAGCGACGGACGTTCACTCATCTTCGGTGACGTTGTTTGCCGCGTACATCCCAACTTTGCTCCTGCAATGCATATCGACACTGATGAAAGCAACGCAGCTTTCGCAGCACCCGGTATGATGGGCGAAATCGTAAAATGATTTTCTGAAAAATGAAACCGTGTTCCTCAATGGAGGAACACGGTTTTGTGTTTTTGAAATCAGGAATACTTTTCGGACTCGTCGGATATCATTTTTATTATCTGTTCTTTGTCCGTTGTGTTTCTGTATAATAAAATAAGCTTTGCTTCATCCCAGGATAAATCGGACATTTTCAAAATGGTTTCGTCCACGGATTCATCAAAAAATATATCATCCTGCTTTGTGTGTAAGGTAAGTCTGGGAGTGTAGCCGTAAAACTCGTCGATTGTTACCTTGTAGCATCGGGCGAGTTTTTCTATAATATCGATGGAAGGGGATTTGCGACCACTTTCGTAATCATTGTACAAATCTGCGTCAATTTCGAGAATTTCGGCAAGTTGGCTTTTTTCAAGCTTGTTATATTCTCTGAATTGCCTGATTCTGTTGCACAACATTTTACCACCTCCGCTTATTTTCTACATAATAACACAAATTCCGACAAAAATCAACAAAGGAATATTAACAGTATATTATTTGAATAAAGTGTGGGATAATAAACGGAAATTATTGAAAAAACAAAGCATCAAAGGTAATAACACCCTTGATGCTTTTGTATTCTGATTAATCAGTTTTCGGCAATGCCGAGAAGCCAGTTTACGGATACGCCCAAAACTTCTGAAAGTGCGATAAGTTCGGTATCGCAAACAGAACGTATCTGTCCCTCCAATTTGGAAAGACCCGATGCGTTAAGGTCTACACCTCGGATTTGAAGCTGTGTCAGAAGATCCTTTTGTTTCATTCCTATAGCTTTTCTTCTTTCTTCAACTTTGGTTCCGCAGATGTTTTTGGTGCCTATGGGCTGTTTCCTGATTCTCATCTTTAAGTCCCCCTTGATGTTGAATGTATTGTGTTGATGTAATGATATCATAACAATAATCAACTTGCAAGTGAAAAAACATCTTTTTTTCAACAAATTCGCATATTTTGATGAAAAACGTGTGTTTTTTTCCTGTTCTTTTGCTTATAAAATGTTTGCTATGAAGATTATAATGTGTTAAAATAAAGGTGAATTATTTAGACGTGAGGTGCGTTATGAGTTTTTGTAGTGATATTTTTGCTGACTATAATTGCTTTGCTACTGCCGAGGGTCTCCTTGGGGCGGGAATGGAAAACGTAAAGGTTACTTATGATATGTTTTTCCGAGAAATTCCCGATAAGGGTGGCTTTGCCGTTATGGCAGGGCTTGAGCAGTTGATTGAAAGATTAAAAGATATCAGTTTTGATAATGTGGCAATAGAAGATTTAAGGTCAAAGGGCTTTTCGGATAAGCTTATTGAATATCTTGAAAATTTCAAATTTGAATGCGATGTTTATGCCATGCCTGAGGGTACACCTGTGTTTCCTAATGAACCCATAGTCAAGGTTCACGGTCCTGCTATTCAGGCACAGTTTATTGAAACAATACTTCTTAATACTATAAATCACCAAACCCTTATTGC
>JAZRFO010000184.1:0-7136 GCA_045643685.1 Acutalibacteraceae bacterium | reverse complement strand
TAAAGACCCTCGCCCCTACGGGGATATGAACGTGCAAAGCTATGCTCGTGACCTGAGAAAACAATGTCATATTTATCCATACCGTCACGCATTGAGGGGTATGTATCGTCAATTTCTATCTGAGGACCTGCGTAGTTTACAGGGAAATGGTGAACCGCAAATTTCCAGGTTTCCTTGCTATTCTCCGCTCTGTCTATAAGCCAGTCGTTCATTTCCTCGTAACCGCTTGTACCTGTGCAACAAATCATAGTATTGCCATACACAAATGAATGGTTTGCAATGGGTCTGTCCTCGGGTCCGTTATGAGCGTAACTGCCCCAGAGCTGGTTTGTAAAATATGTAGCATATTCGGAATAATATTTATCCTCTTTGGTGAAGTAACTGCTGAATCCCATATCGTCGTGGTTACCCATACAGAACATTACGGGAATATACTCCATTATACCCTTAAGCCCCTCAAAAAGACCTGTCCATTGAACATCCGTCTGACCGCAGTTGGTGTTATCCCCTGCCGTAAGAATAAAATCACATTCGGGATGCTCAGCAAGGAATTTTTTAAGAATACCGTTAAGCACACTGTAATCTGCAGGAGGCTCTGCGTCACCAGCCTGAACGTCGGACATACAAAGGAATGAAAGCTCAGTTGCATTTTCCTTGGTGGTTTTAAAGGAATAAATCTCGCTTCTGTTTTCGTCGTCACCACAGGTGTATTCGTACTTTGTATCTGCACAAAGACCGGTCATATCCGCAAAGAAGAAATGGCTTTCGTCCATATCTGTTTCAAAGTAGTGCTTTAAAGCCTCAACCTTGCTCCATTCTTCGGTTCCCACTTCTCTGTAAAGGGCATAACCACCCTCAACGGTTGTATCAGTACGCCATCTTACGGTCATTGAATGAGCCGCGTCACCCTTGATTGACAACATAATCTGGTCAGGTGAGGGTGATGAACCCCTTATATTTTTCCACTGGGCTTTTGTAATCATAAAAACGCCTCTTTCATACTTAAAATTAATATTACACCTTATTTTAACCTATCTCCTAAAAAAAGCAAATAGTTTTTGGTATAATTTATTATTATTTACAAATTTTACCTAATTTAGCCATACCCATTGACAAAAGCGGTATTTATCCATATAATAGTGATAGTTAGCGAAGGCTAACTGATTTTTGTGACCGCAAGTTAGCATAGGCTAACCGATTGAAAGGATGAGCTACCATGACACTTAAAGATGCTGTGGAAAGCAAAGATTATATTATAGAGAATATTGTCACCAACGACGAGGAGCTTGACACATTTCTATTTTCTTTAGGTTGTTACAGTGGCGAAACCATACACCTTACGTCACAGTTAAGAAATGGTTGCATAGTAACTATAAAGAACAGCCGTTATCATATTGATAACCCCTTGGCAAAAGCCATAACAGTTCACGAAATCCAAGGAGGAGCAACAGTATGAGAATTGCTTTAGCAGGTAACCCTAACTCAGGTAAAACCACAATGTACAACGCCCTTACAGGCCGTAACGAAAAAGTGGGCAACTGGGCAGGGGTTACGGTGGATAAAAAGGATGCTCCTTTGAAAGGTAAATACACCGTTGGTAAAGATAAAATCACAATCGTTGACCTTCCCGGTGCATACTCCATGTCCCCCTTCACAAGTGAAGAAAGTGTCACAAAAAATTACATTATAAATGAAAAACCCGATGTTATTATAAATATCGTTGACGCTACTAATTTAAGCAGAAGCTTATTCTTTACCACCCAACTTCTTGAAATGGGAATCCCCGTGGTAATCGCTCTTAACAAAAGCGACCTCAACGAAAAAAATAAAACAAACATTGATTTGGAAAAATTATCAGAGGCGCTTTCCTGCCCTGTAATTCAAACTATTTCCACATCCTCACGAGGATTAAAAAAACTTATACAGTCGGCAGTTTCAAGGGTATCAACCGAACAGGTTGCACCCTACACACAAAATGATGCGGATTTAACTGACAAAACCGCCTCTGAAGAAGCAGACCGCAAAAGATTTGAATTTGTAAACCAAATAGTAAAAAATGTTGAAAAACGCAAATTTTCATCTACTCGTAAAACCTTCAGCGATAAAATAGACCGTGTGCTTACAAACAAATGGGTGGGTATTCCCCTTTTCGCCCTTGTTATGTTCCTGGTTTTCCAGATTTCACAGGTCTGGGTCGGTACACCCATTGCCGACTTCCTTGTTTCCCTTATTGAAACCTTCCAGGAATTCGTTGGCGGATATATTACCAATGAATTCGTTTACGCCCTTGTGGTAGACGGTATAATCGGCGGTGTAGGTGCCGTAGTTGGCTTCCTTCCGTTGGTTATGGTAATGTATTTCCTCATAGCATTGCTTGAAGATTGCGGATATATGTCCCGTGTGGCGGTAGTCCTTGACCCAATTTTCAAAAAGGTTGGTCTTTCGGGTAAATCCGTTATTCCCTTTGTTATTACGGTTGGTTGTGCCGTACCCGGTATTATGGCAAGTCGTACTATTAAAAACGACCGTGAACGCCGAGCCACCGCTATGCTCGCACCCTTTATGCCCTGTGGTGCTAAAATACCCGTTATTGCCCTTTTTGCAGGTGCATTCTTTGACGACGCAGGTTGGGTAAGCACCCTTATGTACCTTTCGGGTATTGTGCTTATTTTCGTAGGCGCGTTACTTGTGACCAAGGTAACAGGTGCCAAAACCAAAAAATCATATTTTATTATTGAACTTCCCGAATACAAAGCTCCGTCCTTTATAGGTGCATTCAAATCAATGTGCTCCCGCGGATGGTCTTACATAGTAAAAGCGGCAACAATTATTTTACTTTGCAATACCGCAGTTCAGATTATGCAGAGCTTTACTTGGAAATTACAGGTTGCCGAAACTGCAGATGCATCCATTCTCGCAACAATTGCATCCCCCTTTGCGTATGTTTTATTCCCCATAGTTGGTGTTCTCAGTTGGGAGCTTGCAGCAGCAACCATTACGGGCTTTATCGCTAAAGAAAACGTAGTCGGTACTCTTGCAGTTTGCTTTGTGGGTCTTAACAATTTAATAGACACCGAAGAATTAACAATGCTTGAAGGCACAAGCACAGAGGTTGCAGGTGTAATGGCAATTTCCAAATTTGCCGCATTGGCATTTTTGATGTTCAACCTTTATTCTCCCCCTTGCTTTGCGGCAATAGGCGCAATGAACGCGGAAATGAAAAGCAAAAAATGGCTCGCCGCAGGTGTGGGCTTACAGCTTGGGGTAGGTTACACAGTATCCTATTTTGTATATACAATCGGTACACTTATTACCGCACCCGAAACCCTTAATATTATGGGTGCTATTGCAGGACTTGGTGCTGTAATTGTATTCGCTCTTTCAATTATGGTAATTTCAATACGCTCCAACTCAAAAGTCAAAAAGGAAAAAGCGCAAGAGGTAGCCTATGACTATACCTGAAATAATAATTATTGCCCTTGTGGTGTTAGCATTAGCCGTCGCAATTATATACATTTACAAAGCAAAAAAACGCGGTGAAAAATGTATCGGTTGCCCCTATTCCAAAGAATGCTCGGGCAATTGCAACGGCAGTTGTAATAAACAGTAATCCATCTTATTAACATAAAACTCAAAAAAATCAAGGAGCAGATTTCTTTCTGCTCCTTGGTTTTATTTTATTCAATCAGTTTACTATGCCGATTTTTTCGAAAGGTATATTTCCAAACCCCTCAACCTCTTGAAATATTGGTGCGTCCTCACGCAAATTGGAATTCGTTTATTTTTATTACTTATTAAACTCCGTATGCTTGTAATTTTTCATTTTCAAAGAACCATTCTTTGCAATATCGGTTGTGTTAACACCATAATGCCAGGTGCTTTCATCTGAATTCATAATTTCACTGTCATACAATCTGTAGCAGTTATAGCCACCTGTCTGATTATAAACAAGGTAAATTCCTTCATATTTAGCACAAAAATCATTGCAGTGGTCGTGACCGCAGAACATAGCCTCGGTGCCATTTCTTTTCATCGCCTCAAAAAGACCCGAGTTAAACCACGAGCCACCCATCGGCTCACGCATTTCACCGTAAAGCACCTCTACATTTTCCTTGGGGGTACATGTACCGTCTTCATTTTGTGTAAACAAATCACGCTATTCAGGTATCGGTATATGTAAATAAATCATTGATTTTAAATCTTCGCCATATTGTTTTTTGAGTGAAGCGATTTCGTTTTCATACCATTTGATTTGCGAGAACTTAACATAGTCTGCACCCTTTAACTCAGCAGGGACACCGTCATTTGTTCGGTAAGGCTCTTGCAAATATCTGCCCGAATCAAGAAACACCAATGTTTTTCTTATTGTATTTTCGTCACTCATAATATTTATAGTAAAGTTACCATAACCATAAAGTGACTCCTCACCAAATTTACAAAGGCAATAAGGTGAGTCAACAAAGCTTTTATAAAGCTGATATTTAAATGAACCTTTTTCTTCTCTCGCTTCGTGATTACCGAAAACATAGGTCCAATAAACACCGATATCTTCCATCATTTTCGCAAACTGAATTGCATCAATCTGTTGGTATTTTGAGAGAATGCAATCTCCGGTAAGCACAACAAGGTCGGGCTTTAAATCTGCAATTCGGTCTGCAAGCTGTTGAAGAGTTCTGTTGTTTAATTCGTAATCTTCATCAATATGCAAGTCAGTAGTGCAAAGAATTCTGAAATCCTCGTCTGAAAAGCTTCCGTCAGGATTCATTTTTGCAATATATGTAGAGCTTTCTGTTGACTTTAAAATTTTTATATTGGTACCAACCTTCTGGGTTTTAACTACCGATAAGAATCTGTTTTTGCAAAGTTTACCATTTGTTACATTATAAATCGGTTTTTCTAAAGCAATGACAGCTTTCATTAAATTTTGTAACACAAAACATTTTAATCCGTACATAGGGATACCTCATAAATATAATTTTATCGGGTTGATTATATCACAAATCAATATACATAGCAACAAAAGAAAACCCAAATACGTAGGGTGTGTAAAACACTTTGATATGCATAAATCAAATATCAAAACCACACCGCTAACAATCATTTATTCAGAAAAAATCCAGTTAAGAGGGGTTAATTTGAACTTTATTATACCCTCACTTATATTCCTATAATTTCTCTGATTCCTTTTGCATCAATATCACTAAGATTACAATTTTCAGAAACTGCAATATATGCCGCAGCACCTGCTGCCTCGCCTATACCAACACAAATTGGCATTACTCTGAAATTTGAATGTGCCATATGTGTTCCCGAAATATTTCTTCCGCAAAGCAGAAGATTTTCTTTGATTTCAGGAAGAAGTGAACGGTAAGGGATTGTATAGCCTTTATCCTGTTTAAAATATTTCTGCACACCTGTCTTATCAAGACCTGCACCTGTGATATTGTGAACATCAAAATTGAAATAAGCATCTTTCACAACATAATCATCAAACACTTTAGCTTCGAGAATATCCTGTTCATTCAAAGTGTATTTCCCCTTAAAATGCCTCGTTTCGCGAATACCCATAAGGGATGCAGAGCTTATAACATAGCAATTTTCGTAACCGGGTACAAATTCACGGAGATATTTAACTATATCATCCATCTGTCTGCGACAGGTAAGGGTTGCTTTGGTTAAATCCTCGGCATCTGTACCGTCAATATCAATAGCATTTGTCATATTGCAGGTAACAACACCGGGAAGGGTCGATTCATATGTAAGAATATGCCCTGCAGGATATGGGATATGTTCTTTTGCAAGTGCCTGAAGCTCACCCTTTGGTGTTTCATAGGTTGATTCAAACGACCCTAAAAATACTGCACGGTCATAGTCAACACCTGAAACCTTGAACATAAGGGTTGCAGGTTGCATTTTATTATCGCTTTCTCTGCCGAGAACAAATTCAGCACCTGCTCTTGCGGCAATATCACCATCACCCGTAGCATCAATTGTAATTTTGGCATAGATATTAGTTCTGCCTGATTTATTGACAACAGATGCACCTAGAATTTTATCACCATCGCAGATTGCATCTTCAGCGAATGTATAAAGCATAACCTTGCAACCAACCTCACAAAGCATTTCAAGGTATAGTGTTTTCAATTTTTCGGGGTCAATCAGGTTGGTGATTTTATTTTTGAATTCACCTTCATTATTTTCGGATGTTCTTTTTAGGATTTCATAATAAAGAGGGCTACCACAACTTCCTGTCCAATGGCTCATAAGGCCTGAAGTTGAAATTCCGCCAACATCTCCGCTTTGCTCAACAAGAATAACCTTTGCACCGTTTTTTGCTGCAGTATATGCCGCCGCAAAGCCCGAAGGACCGCTTCCGAGAACAAGAACATCAGTATGTAATTCAAACTTTTTAATCATAATCTGCACCTCTGAGTAAAGGTTAAAAAAATTGGAATTTGTCACCCCCATTATATCACACGTTCCACCATATTTCCACAGTTACATTTATAACAAAAAACTTTACTGAATAAATCAAAGAATAAGGATAAACAAAAACGGATAGCCTATAGGTAATATTTTGATTCTTGCCGACTACCTTGTTTACAGGATGAAGAAGTATTAAAATATAGTGAGCCTTGGGTCATTTTGTACCAAAGAGAAAATTGGGCCAGAGCCGCACATTTTGTAGTCCTGATCCGTTAAACATTATGAAGGGAGGTTTCATTGAAAATGGATATTGAAGAACAATATGACAAAATATACCGCTATTGCTATTTCAAGATGTATGATGAGCAAATAGCACAGGATATTACACAAGAGACCTTTCTTCGTTTTTGCAAGCAAGGATTAAATCTTGGCAGTGACAAGGAACTGCCCTATTTATATACAATCGCAAAGAATCTGTGTATAGACCACTTTCGCCAACGGAAGGTTGAAAGTTTAGAAGAAATAACAGAAGAAGTTATAGATGACCCAACCGAAGATTGGATAAGTAATTTAACATTAAGAATGACCATAGCAAAATTGCCAGAAGATGAACAAGAATTGATTTTTTTGCGATATGTAAACGAAATATCTATTACAGCAATTTGCAAGATTACCGGTTTATCTCGATTTGCCGTTTATCGAAAACTATC
>JAZRFO010000183.1:0-18898 GCA_045643685.1 Acutalibacteraceae bacterium | reverse complement strand
CGAAATATTTGACGGTGTGGCTATACATCTTTTTAAGGATGAAATTCTTTTACCCAATGGCAATAAGGGTGTGAGAGAGGTTATCCGTCACCCCGGAGCGGTATGCGTTATACCTATTACAGAAGATGGCGAGATTATTTTTGTAAATCAGTTCAGATATGCTTTTAATAAAGTTACCCTTGAAATTCCCGCGGGTAAGTTGGAAAAAGGTGAGGACCATCTTGAAGCGGCTCTCAGAGAGCTTTCTGAAGAAACAGGCTTAAGTGCAAAAAATGTTGTTCCTATGGGTGAACTTTATACAACCCCCGCGCTTATAGACGAGGTTATTTATATGTACCTTGCTACGGATTTACAGGAGGGTGAACAACATCTTGATGAGGATGAGTTTATAAACACCATTAAAATTCCTTTAGAAAAGGCAGTTGAAATGGTAATGAATGGTGAAATTAAAGATTCAAAAACTCAGGTAATGATTCTTAAAGCAGATAGATATTTGAATAAATAAAATAAAGAAACAAAAAACGGTCTTTGCGAGAAAGACCGTTTTTTAATGTTTAATATTTTCTTATGCCTTCTTTTCTTTCTTATCAAGGAAACCTATTTTGTACATAATGAATGCAAATACAACGGAAGCGATGATACCGGGGATAAGAAGTGTTGAAGCACCGATACCGGGAACAAAAACAAGAATAGCGAGCATAAAGAGGATGGGTGCGAAAGAAAGCTTCCAATGTTTTACAAAATAACCTGCACCTAAAGCACCGAAGAGAGCAGGAATAACCTGCTTGAATGCGGGCATAAGAAGGGGGCTGTTTGTAAAAGAATCAAGGAAGGGGGCGAAAGCAATGATACCAACCGCAAGTACAACCGTTGTAACGATTGCGGAAGTTGCGATGGCTATTGTGGAAATAACGTCGCCTTCCTCAGAGGTAGCTTTAACCTTTGCGTTTTCCATTGCACTGATAGCACAGGGAAGTTTAAGGTTAACGATATTACCTGTTACGAAACTGAGGTATGTGCCACCTGCACCGAGCATGGGTGTGTAGAAAATAACCTCTACGACGGCTAATGCCCAATATAAGGGTGCTACCTTAAGTAAACCGCTGAAAACAAAGGACAAGAAAGTTTTATCAGGCACAACACCAAGATAAAGGGTGATTGCCATAGGGAACATTAAAAGAACAAAGAGGGCTGAGATGGAAGAAATTCTACCCCAACTATGGACTCTGTCATAATAAGACTTTTGTTTTTTAGTTTTCTTTGCCATACTTAACCCCTCCATTCAAATAATGCGATGTCTTTTAAGTTAATTGCTGTTTCGCCGATGTTGAACGTTACGTCGGGTAAAATAACTGGTAAGAAGTTGTAAGCAAGAACTGCAACAACCATACCGGCAATCATACCGATGGGCATAACGAAAGGCTCGAGCCAAGCGAGTTTGAATTTGTTTGAAACTAATTCAAGAATAATTGAAACAACAATTGAGGTTACAAGGGTCAATACTGAAAGGACACCTGCACCATCAATAATTACGTCAGGCTTACCTGAGCCTAAAATAGAGTTTGAAACGTAAGCACCGATAAGACCGATGAAGAGGGCGGGAGTAACGTAGTCGATGAAGCCTGCAAAACCACGTTTCTTTTTGGGCTTTGCGGTTTCTTCAGTAATTATATCTTCCTCATCTTCATCCTCAGTTTTGGGTTTCTGGTTAAGTTTAAGGAATTTTTTGTGCAAGGGCTTTGCGACAAAGGGAAGAACAACAAGGGAGAAACAGATACCTATTGTCATAACCCATGCAACACCTGCATAAACTGCGGGGTCTGTGATTTTTTCACTGATTCCGGTTGTGATTCCGAAAGCCTCAATTGCATTGGTAGCCGCAACAGTTTCATATGTAATGTTACCGATAACGGAAAGACGAACCCAGGGGATAACAAGACCCAAAGCGGGAGCAAGAGCAATAACCGTAGCAAGTACGGAAAGTGCCGAGGGAAGTGAGAATAAAGCGCTGGATGTAACAGCATTTTTAAGCTTCTGTTTGTCGATGCCAATCGCTTTACCGTGCTTCCATGCTTTTATAAGGAAGAACAAGGACTGACCAAGAACAAAAAGAATAATTGCACCGGCTATGAGATATAAGCCGAGCGAACCATTATTGAACTCTGGCATAGTATCACTACTTTCTTTTTTAATAATGAAATTATAGAGAATTTTTCAATTCGTGTCAATAAGTAATAAGGTTTTTATTAATACACATAACACCATTTTCTGTAATATCCACTACCCCGTAGAACCCCTCACGCACACTGCCGGGGTTAAAGTAATGAATACCCTCTTTGTATTGCTTTAAGGGTTGGTGGGTATGACCGAAAAGCACAAGGTTACAGTTTTCGTTTTTTGCTCTTTCCTCCAGGTCAAAAAGCCCGAATTTTACCTTTTCCACATAACCGTGGGTGGCATAAATTTTTGCGCTTTCGAGGGTGCGTATGTCCCTTTCAGGTAAATCGCAGGAAAAATCACAATTTCCACGTACACCTATGAAGAAGATTTTATCAGAGTAAGCACAGGTGAGTTCCTCGTATTCTCTGTATCCGTCACCTAAAAAGTAGACCGCATCTGCAGAAGATTCACGATTAATTGCTTCAAATAAATTCCCCCAAGCTCCGTGGGAATCCGAAACTACAACTAACCTCAAGAATAATCACCGCCCCAAAACAATATATTGTATAGATTATATATATTAAAGGCGGCGATTTCAATGGATAAAAACGAAAAAGCAAAATTTGATATGAATGAGCTTCTAAAAAAAGCCCCCTTATCCGAAAAAACAGGGGAAGTGAGCAAAGAACAGGTGGATGATTTTATAAACAACAACCTTTCCGAAAGTCAGGCAAAAGCGGTAAAGGATTTGCTTTCGGACCCTGAAAAAACAAAAGCAGTTTTAAACAGTGATGCGGCAAAAATGATATTCAAAAAGTTTTTCGGGGGCAAAAACAATGGCTGATTTTGATATAAATGCGATTCTCAATTCCTTGTCCCCACAGGATATTGAGAATATAAAACAAGCAGCCTCAGGTTTTTTCGGAAGTCAGGGAAATAACGAACCACAAAAAGAAAAAACAGAGAGCAAAAGTGAAAACAAAATGCCATTTCCCGAGGGACTTTCAGGTCTTGGTATGCCTGATTTATCCCAACTTTCCCAACTTGCACCTGTTTTCAATGCATTTAACTCACAGGATGAAAGAGTGGAATTTATAAATGCTCTGAAACCTCTTTTATCAAAAGAACGGCAGAGCAAAGCCGACGAAGCAATGAAGCTTGTTAAACTTATGTCCGTGTTGCCCCTCTTAAGGGAAAGGGGGATTATGTAAATGGCGGATTACACGTACAACGAAATGATGAAAATGCAAAATGATGCTATAAAAAGAGTGGAGGAAATGCAAAAACGAGCCCGAAAAACCGTAGGCTTGGAAGAAAGGGATAAAAAAGAACAAGAGCCCCCACCCGAAATTACACGGGATGAGCCCCGCAGGGTAAGTATGCCCAAAGACTATCTGGAAAATCTTAAGCACTATGCGGCAAATTCATCGCATAAGGATAAAGAAACAGAACCCCCAAAAGAAATTAAAAAAAACAAACCGTCGAAAAAGGAACCCAAAAATGAAATCCCTTTCGGCGATTTGAATATGGATGAGGATAAGGCGCTTCTTCTGGCACTCATACTACTTTTGTCCGAAGAAGGGGCGGATGAACTCCTTGTAATGGCGTTAATTTATATGTTGACTTAAATAAGATATGGGCACCGAGTTTTCTTTTGTTCTCGGCTTTTCCAATAACATTTCACTGACGAAAACACATCTTGAAAGTTTTACGTAAGGTATGACGTAAACTAAAGGAATAACAAGCAAACAACTTAATATCCAACCTAAGAAAGAGTATTCGAGCAAAACATATTCGGTGAGAAAGCCGTCTGTGAAACGGATACTCTTTTTTATTGCGTCTTTTACTTTCATCTGTGGGTTAAGGCAAAAGTAATAGGCTGCGGCAGAGTATCTTGCAACAGCGGCACGCCACATCACAATAGATATTGAAAGTAACAAACTGATGCTTACGGAAAGGATAATGTGCATAACCGATGACAGATTGTAGGCGGTATAAACATAAATATCGCAAAGCACACAAAGAGCACAAGGAAAAAGGAAATACAAAAGCCACAGAGTTTTATAAAAATTAACGGTGGTATAAAATTTGAGTGCACGGAAGGCTTTTTTAGGGGTTGCGTATTTGAAAAGTAACCGCCAGGAACCTTTTGAGCCTTGGGCTCGGGTGAAATATATAAATTGTTCACCCATTTTGAAGCCTGCGGAAACTAAAGCGGTTAAAAAGAAAAACCAGGTGTAAATAAGAACGCAGACGAAAGAGACCTCTTTAACTCCGTATTGGGATGTAAGTTTCTCAAATAACGGTGATTTAAGAAAGATAAATATCCCTGCAATTGTTAAAATTAACCGTCCCCAACGCAAACAGAAGCTTCCAAAGCTTATTGCGAAAAGACGTAAATTATTCCGTGATAGAAGATATTTTGCCTGTAAACGAATATTGGTGTTCATAAAAACCTCCGAAAAAATATCCGCAGAGTGTAAAACTCTACGGATATATTTTTCACTAATATTTGGTTTTTAATCGTTTTTATTAATGTTTTTTAGGTTTTCGTAAATGAAATACGGAATTCTTAAATCACCCTTACCTACACCTATTTCAATATGGGGTTTCATTGAACCGTGGAAATCAGAACCGCCCGACAAAGCAAGACTGAGTTTCTCCGCCAAAGCTCGGTAATTACTGATGTGGTTTTTATCGTACTCGGGGTAATAACCCTCAATGCCGGTAAGACCGGCTTCTTTAAGGGTCAGTAAAAGTTCCTCGGTTTTTTCCAAATCATAACCTGTTTGGTTAAGGTGAGCAAGAAAAGCGAGTCCACCTGCAGCACGTATAGATTTTACCGCTTCAACGGCGGTAAGTTCATTCTTTTCAGAATAAGCAGGTTTTCCAAGACCAATGTACTTGTCAAAACATTCCCTTATGGTTTCACAATAACCCTTCTGAACCATAAGTTTTGCAATGTGTGCTCTACCCACAAAATTACCACCTGCGATTTCTAATGCCTCATCGTGAGTGATATCTAAACCAAGATTCTGCAATTTGAAACAGATATCTTCCATTCGTCTGCGACGGGAATCTTTTAATTTTTTTATGGTATTCAATAAAACTTCATTTTCAGGGTCTATAAAAAGACCTATAATATGAGTTTCCGTGTTCTCTGCCGCAGAAAACTCAATACCCGGAATAAACTCAATATTGCATTTTTCTGCCTGAGCCATAGCTTCTTTTATGCCGTCAACACTATCGTGGTCTGTGAGGGCAAAAGCACTCAAGCCCTTCTTTTCGGCGTACAAAACAAGTTCGCTCGGTGTCATTGTGCCGTCGGAACAGGTTGAATGGGTGTGAAAATCTACAACGCGCTCATCAAAAATAATTCTTTTTACATCATTAATGGATGGAACAGAAAAAGCATTATGCTCACTTAAAAGCTTTTTTCCCTGGTGACCGTATTCCACTAAAACGCAATCAATGCCTAAGGCATTGGCGGTTTCAAGGTCGTGGAGTGTGTCACCCACAAAAAGTGCGAGATTCGGGTCAATATCCAATTCATCATAAAAGGATTTTGCTCGGTCGATTTTGCTTTCTGCAAGGGTGTTGTCCGCCCCTAAAACAGCGTCAAAACAGTTGTATATACCGAATTTTTTTAAAAGCTCAATAACCTCATCTTTTTGGTTAGCCGTAACTATGTATTGGTACACACCTTTTTCTTTTAAGGTGTGCAAAAGGTCAGAAACTCCATTGGCAAGGTGAGTTTCATCAATGTGACGGGCATAATCTCTGTGATAATCGCGAGAAATTTCATCAAAATCAATTTCCTCAGGTGGAAGAATGTGACGATAGAAACCGATAATGGGAGTTTCCACGTAATTATAATATTCACTTAACGTTATGTGTGGGCGATTTTTACGGGTAAGAAGGTCGTTTACACAGGCGAGGGCATTACCCACGTCGTCAATTACTGTACCGTTAAAATCCCAAAAAATATATTTGTAACGCATAGCTTACTCCTCTATGGATGATATAGTGATTTTATCACATACACACTCAAAAGGCAAATAGGGATTTAAAATAATGAACTCAAAATTACCCCTGTTATAACGCCAACCACGAAGCAACCGCACAGAGTTAAAATGATTTTTCTCTTTTCGGATGTATATCCTCTTGACAAAGGGGGCTTACCTGCATTTTCCATTTCTTTACGTGCACTTTCACGTAATCTGCCTTCGGACATACCGCTATATTCCGGTTTTACAAAAAATATCGCCTTTTCGAAAAATCCATTTCCTGTTTCGGCTATTTCAAGCACTTGCTTGTTAACACCTTTAAGCATAAAAAATCCTCCTTGAAAGTTGTTTTTACGTAAATTATGTTGTGTAAATTGAAAGAAATTTATACAGTTTTACTTATTTTTGTGCATTACAAAAAAATAGTGCAAATTTGGTGATTATGACAATTGATTTTTTGAAAGTTCTTTTTTGTAAATTAAGATTTTTTGTTGACTTAGTGAAATTGACAATTTCCAAATTATACAATCTGTATAATAGATTTTTGCACAAAAATGTTCAAAACACTGTTCAAAATGTTAACAACTACCCCCTTGAACAGGCTATACACCGCGGTTTTCGACATTTTCTATAATTTGATTGACAAAAAATGCTTATTGTTCAAAATATACGATTTGTTGATAATTTCTTTGAATTATACAAAATGGAAAATAGAAAAAAACCAAAAAATAAATGTTCGTTGGTGAAAACACACAAAGAAAAAAAGCATATAAAAACATCAAAGATACTGTTAAAAATGTAGAAAAAGTTATTTTTCCCAAAAATAGGTTGACAAAAAATCTTTACTAATTGAGAAAAATGGTTTATTGTATTTTTGGTGATAAAAATGACACAGAAATATGAGAATGGTAACGTGATTTTAACTCTGGATGATGATCTGGACTTGGGTCTTTGTCTTGATTGTGGACAGGCATTCAGGTGGAAACAGGATGAAAATGGCAATTGGAGTGGTGTTGCCTTTTCTAAAAAATTATGCGTAAACCAAAAAGATGATATAATAACCTTTTTCGATACTACGCCCGAGGATTTTGAGAATATCTGGAGCAATTATTTTGATTTGAAAAGAAATTACAAAGATATAGTTGCAGGATATACGGAAGAAAATATCAAAACTGCCTGTGCTCAGTATCCGGGTATAAGAATTTTAAAACAGGATGAGTGGGAGGCAATCTGCTCTTTTATAATTTCTGCCAATAATAATATTCCGCGCATTAAGGGTATAATAGAAAGACTTTGCGAAAATTTCGGTGAAGATGTGGGCGGAGCCTATTCTTTCCCTTCGGCAGAAAAACTAGCAAATCTTACCGTAGAGGATTTAGCACCCTTAAGAGCGGGTTTCAGAGCGAAATACATAATCGATGCGGCACAGAAAATTTCCTCGGGTGAGGTGAATATTGAGAAAATAAAAACCCTGCCGTTGCCTGAAGCAAAAGCAGAGCTTCTTAAAATAAAAGGCGTGGGCGAAAAAGTTGCCCAATGTGCACTCCTTTATGGATTCGGCAGAGTGGAAGCCTTCCCTGTAGATGTATGGGTTAAAAGGATTTTAGAAGAACTTTATCCCAATGGTTTGCCACAATGTATGGACGGAACTCAGGGAATAGCACAACAGTACCTTTTCCATTGGCGAAGAAATATATAAACAAAAGCCCTTTGGTTATTCGTTAACCAAAGGACTTCTTTTTTATTCGTTTGTATCGGATTTTTCAAGAGTTTTGTTTTTTTGCGGAGTATTTAAATACTCTTTTACAAGTTTATAAATTGCTCCTGTAAGGGGGACGCCGATTATCATACCCGGAATACCGAATACACCACCGCCCACTACTACTGCCACAAGCACCCATATAGCAGGGAGTCCCATTGAGGAACCAACCACCTTAGGATAAATAATATTACCTTCAATTTGCTGAAGAATAATGAGGAAGATAAGGAAAATAAGCGCTTTTGTAGGGGATTCGGTAAGAATAAGAAAAGCACCGATACCACCACCTATAAACGCACCAACAACGGGAATGAGGGCGGAAAAACCAATAACCGCGCCAATCATAGGTGCGTATGGAAGTCGTAAGATAAACATACCAAGGGTACATAAAACACCAAGAATAACAGCCTCGGTACACTGTCCTACAATAAAACGGTGGAAACTGTCATTGATAACATCGAGAACGTGTTTAAGCTTGTTGTGCAAGTCGGGTTTTAAAATTCTTGTCATAACCCGATTTGCCTGTGCGGTAAGCTTCTTTTTGCTCAGTAACAGGTAAACTGCAAAAATCAATGCAATAACAACTGCCGTAACGCCTGAAACAACCGTTGAAACAGCGGATACCACTACATCAAAAATATCCCCGAAGCCTGCAGCAGCCGTTTCAATTAATTGACTTACGCGTGATTGCCAGTCAATTGATGTTAATTTTTCAAGAATAGCGGATGAATTTATTTCGTGCTTTTCCAGGAACAGAATAAGCGTTTCTATGAATGAGGGTATCTGAGTAATGAGTAGCTTTATACAGGAAATAAGCTGGGGTATTATGAGCACCATAATAGCGGCAACGAAAGCGGTTAAGCTTATGATTGCCAGAAGTAAACTGACAGGTGTACGTGTTTTTGATACCACTTTCTTTTTGGAACGTGGGAAATAATGACGTTCAAAGAAACTCATAAGAATATTGAGTGGGTATGCTATAACAAAGCCTAACAGTAAGGGCGTTGCCGCACCTAAAATTTTAGTGAGAACGCCTGAAATGTTTGACCAGTAGTGTATGCCTAAATACAGGGCAAACACCGCGAGGGCGATTTTTATTATAGTGCGTGTTTCGATTTTCTTCATAGTTTCCACCTGTAAAAATTCATTGTGAAAGTTTTCGTAAAAGTTTTGATAAGGGTAAAATTAACATACCCAAAAAGAAATTGCTTACGCCATGGATTGCGTCAAAGGGAAGCCCCGCAGTTATCCAGGCAATTGTTCCTTTGAATGATAATCCGAAAGCCAACGCCTGAAATGGTGCGTAAAGCACCCCATATAAAAATCCGTGAGCCGAGCATATAGCCATATACACAATAACGGCTTTTTTTGGTGACATATTTTTCGGCAAAAGCATTGTAACTGCCCAAAGTATGGTCCATATATACAAATATGGTATCCACCATATTCCGAAACCATTTAAAAGACCTGTAAGCACTACAAAAATATAAAGGGGATACAGGGCTTTTTTTCTATATACCACGGTTATTGCAATAACAAAAATGCCTATAAGATGAATGTTGGGTATGGCGTCCATAATTACTTTCGAGGCATACATAACTGCACCCAACATACCGAAAATCGCAATTTCTTTAGCGGTGGTTTTCTTTTTATTCTGCTTTGAACTCATAGACTGTGTCTGCCTTAATTTCGGTTAATTCCACACCTGCGGAAGCATATTCTCCGTTTACATAGAATGCCCAGTATTTACCGTCTTTGTCATAATCGACGGTAGTTCCGTTTACGGTTTTAACGTAAAGTCCGTAAGGTCCGTCCTCGCCTTGAATAAGGTCAAGCTCCATAAGTGCTTCACCTACGGTGGTTTTGTCTGTGTTTATTTCAAAAACACTTACTGTACCTTCGGGGTCGGTGACTTTAAAGGTGAATTGTTTTTCGCCCTGACCCATTTTAACGGGCGTTGTTTCAACTGCATCGGTTGAAACAGGGGGCGTTTCGGGTTTTTCGGCACCACAACCTGTTGCAAAAAGTGCTATAACCGCAATAAGCACAACGCAAAGGAGCAGTGACAAGGCTTTTTTAATACTTGTCAATTTCATAAATATTCTCCTATTGTTATATTATTTCATCTTTACGTGAAATCACACACCGGCACTCGCAGTATTTAAAGATGATTTTATCAGCAAGTATTTCGACTTGGTGCACATTTTTCGCCTTCTCGGAAAATCCAATGGTTTGTCCCCTTTTTGCGGTGGAGTGAGTGTGTTAAACCATATTTGGCTCGAACACGCTCACTCATAAGGGCAAGAAAAATGCCGTTTTGCACCTTACGGCGACGGGCTCGTACAGGATTCTCACCTGTTTCCTTGAACTGATGTGGGAATTATACCATAAATTACCTTTTTTTACAATAAAAATCCCGACACTCCAAAAGTGTCGGGCAAATTTTATTTGTGATAAAGTTTTTTGCTTTCGTGTTGGGGTTCGCAGGTGATGTTGATACCCAATTTTCTGAAAGTATCAAGGTCAACCTGTGAGAGAATAACTGTAGCGTGGGCTTCGCTGCCTTTTAAAAGATGTACGGAGTCAAAGGCTTTTTTAGCAATTTCGCTTGTAACCGCACTCATTGTAAGGGCAATAAGCACCTCGTCCGTGTGAAGTCGGGGGTTGTGATTGCCTAAAATACTTGTTTTAAGGGACTGAATAGGTTCAATAACTTCACGCTGGATAAGAAGTAAATCATTATCAATTTCCGCAACCGCTTTAAGAGCGTTGAGTAATGCTGCAGAGGCAGAGCCTAAAAGGTCACTTGTTTTACCTGTAACAATTTCACCGTTGGGAAGTTCAATTGCAACGGCAGGTCTGTTGCCTGTTTCCTCGCTCTTTGTAAGGGCGGCTTTAACCGTGGGTCGGGCACTATCTACAGAAATACCCGCCTGATTCATAAGACTTTCGATTTTTGCAATGGCGGCATCATTTTTGTGACCCATTTTTTTATCGCAAAGTGTATTGAAATAACGGCGTACAATTTCCTCGTGGGAGGCTTTGCAACAAACTGCATCATCTGTAATACAGTAACCCACCATATTAACGCCCATATCCGTAGGTGATTTGTAGGGGCTTACACCCTCTATTTTTTCAAACATCGCATTAAGAACGGGGAAAACCTCAACGTCACGATTGTAGTTAACGGTTGTGATACCGTAAGCCTCAAGGTGGTAGGGGTCAATCATATTTACGTCGTTAAGGTCTGCCGTTGCTGCTTCGTAAGCAAGGTTAACGGGGTGTTTAAGAGGAAGATTCCATATAGGGAAGGTTTCGAATTTTGCGTAACCGGCTTTTACACCGCGAGCATTATCGTGGTAAAGCTGTGAAAGGCAGGTTGCCATTTTGCCGCTACCGGGACCGGGGGCGGTAATAACAACCAAGGGTCTTGATGTTTCGATATAGTCGTTTTTGCCAAAGCCCTCGTCGCTGACGATTTTCTTAACGTTGTAGGGATAACCGTCAATGGGGTAGTGCATAAAGACTTTGATGCCTAAGTTTTCGAGTTTTTCTTTGAATTTAAGGGCGGTGGGTTGTCCGTCAAACTGAGTTATGACAACGCTTCCCACGTAAAGGTCGGCACTTGCAAAGGCATCCATAAGACGGAGCACGTCACTGTCGTAGGGGATACCTAAATCACGGCGTATTTTGTTGTTTTCAATGTCTCCTGCAGATATAACAATAACAACCTCAGCGTGTTCTTTAAGGTTAAGAAGCAACTGAAGTTTACTGTCGGGCTTGAAGCCGGGGAGTACACGTGATGCGTGATAGTCATCAAAAAGTTTACCGCCGAATTCAAGATAAAGTCTGCCGCCGAAGTCGGCAACACGCTTCATAATCTGCTCGGATTGTTTTGCGATATACATATCGTTATCGAAACCGATTTTTTTCTGCAAATCCATAACACCAACCCTTTCACAAAGAATAATTTTAACAAATAGCCGTTGATTTGTCAACGAAAAGCCAATGTAAATATGCACAAATTGTGAACGGATATTTGTCATATTTAATTAATCAGTTTATTGACTTCGGGCTTATATAGATGTATTATATAATAGAAAGAATATGAAACAAAATATACCCCAAAGGAGTATTTTATGGAACAGTTTTATGACAGATTTAAACCTCAGTGTTCGCCTGTTGCTCACAAAACCCATATGTTGGTGCGTGGCGACGTAAGACTCACTGTACTCACACCCTGCCTTTTGCGTGTTGAGGTGCAGCGCCGCGGTAAGTTCTGTGACGAGCCTACACAGAGTGTATGGTTCCGCGATTTTGAGAAACCCGAGTTTAAGGTGAACGAGTCTTCGGATACAGTTGAAATCAAAACAACAAAGGCTAACTTCCTTTACTCATTCAAAGCCCACAAAATGATTCGCGTTAAACTTCGCGACGGCAGAGTTGTGTCAAACTACACCGCTGGTAACCTTAAGGGAACCTGCCGTACATTGGATATTACCGCAGGTCTTCCTGTTTTGGGTGACGGCGTTGTTTCTAAAAATGGTGTGGCAATTCTTGATGACAGCGACACCCTTGTGCTTAAACAGGACGGTACAATTGTTCCCAGAAAGCACAAAGAAAGTGATAAATATTATTTCGCTTACGGTAACAACTATATCGGTGCTACTCAGGATTTATATAAGCTTACGGGTAAAGTGCCCCTTATACCCAGATATGCACTTTCCAACTGGTGGAGCAGATACAAAGCCTACTCACAGGACGAATATCTTTCACTTATGGATAGATTCAAGGACGAGGAAATTCCCATTACCGTTGCTACAGTTGATATGGACTGGCACTGGGTTGACATCAAATCCAAATTCGGTAAGGACAGCCACAAGGTGACAAGTCATAAGAATTTTATGGAATATGTTTATGACGTGTGGTCAACGGGTTGGACGGGTTATTCATTCAATACCGATTTGTTCCCCGATCCTGCAGGTTTCCTTAAGAAATTAAAGGACGATAAATACAAGGTTACATTTAATCTTCACCCCTCAATGGGTGTTCGTTGGTTCGAGGACCAGTACGAGGATATGTGTAAGGCTATGGGTCAGGATCCCGCTAAAAAGCAACCTGTAGAATTTGATATAACCGACAAGAAATTTACAGAGAATTACTTTAAGATTCTTCATCACCCCTTTGAGAAAATGGGTGTTGACTTCTGGTGGATTGACTGGCAGCAGGGTACAAAAACCAAAACTCCCGGACTTGACCCCTTATGGGCTCTTAACCATTATCATTTCCTTGATAATGCTAAAAATAACAACAGACCCCTTATTCTTTCAAGATTCTGTGGTGCAGGTAGTCAGCGTTATCCCTTGGGCTTCAGTGGTGACACTACCCAGACTTGGTCAAGTCTTGATTTCCAACCCGGATTTACCGCAACGGCATCTAACATCGGTTATCCTTGGTGGAGCCACGATATCGGTGGTCACTGTATGGGTAAAAAGGACGACGAACTTTATATCCGTTGGTTACAGTTGGGTGTATTCAGTCCCATTATGCGACTTCATTCAACAAACAACGAATTTATGGGTAAAGAGCCTTGGAACTACAGTGGTCCCATCGAAAGAATTGCAAAGAGAAACCTTCGTTTACGTCATAAGCTTCTTCCCTATATCTACACGATGAACTACCGTACTCATACCGAGTGCCGTGCTATTTGTGAGCCTATGTATTACGCATACCCCGAGGAAAAGAAAGCCTACGAATGTAAAAATGAATTCTTCTTCGGTACTGAGCTTATTGTCGCTCCCATTACAGAGCATACTTCCACCGACAATAATATGGCGGGCGTAAGCGTATGGATTCCCGACGGAAGATTTACCGATATTTTCACAGGCAGAATTTACAGTGGTAATCAGTTTGTAAAAATGTATCGCGATATTGAGAATATTCCCGTACTTGCAAAAGCAGGTGCAATTATTCCTATGAGTGTTAACGACAAAGACAATGATTGCTCCAACCCTGAGGAAATGGAACTCTGGGTTTACAGAGGTAATAACACCTTTACTCTTTATGAGGATGACGGCGAATCCCTTTCATATATGGATGGCGCACTCCTTAACACTGCATTTACCGTTAAAGAGGATGGTTCAACCGTTACCTTCAACATTGCTCCTGGTGAGGGCGACATAAGTGTTGTGCCCGAAAAGAGAAAGTACAATATCTACTTCAAGGATATCGTGAGCGCAGATATCAGTGTAAAGGTTAACGGCAGAAGCCGTAAAGCGGATGTTAAAAAATGTGGCGGTACACTTTCGCTTACAATTTCAATTGCTCCTACAGATGCAGTTGAAATTATCCTTAGTGATGCAGATTATCTTAAAAACAAAGATAAAAAGCAGGAGCTCACCGAAACCATCGCAAAATATCAGATGGCAAACGACTACAAGGGTATGATTTTTACCGATTTCCTTAAAAATGAAAAATCACTTCCGCCCCTTGCAGAGAGTTATACAGGTCCTATAAAAGAAATTCTCAGACTTTACAGAGGTTAATATGTCCGTTATTGAAATTTTAAAAACCAATGCCGAGGCTTACGGTATTGAAATAAGCGATGACTTAGGCGAAAAATTAGAGATTTATGCTCGACTTCTCAAGGAATGGAATGATAAGATAAATCTTACCGCCATTACCGACGATGAGGGTATAGCCCTTAAGCATTTTCTTGATTGCCTTCTGGTGTCAAAAGCGGCTCAATTCAAAAGCGGTGACAGGGTTATTGATGTGGGAACAGGTGCGGGTTTTCCCGGTCTTGTTATTGCGGCGGCTTACCCCGATGTGCAGGTAACTCTCCTTGACTCCACAGGTAAGAAACTTAAAGCTGTTGAAAATATCCGCGAAGAAATGGGTGTGGAAAACGCAAAGGTGGTTCATATGAGAGCCGAGGATGCGGGTAAAAAGCCCGAATTCCGCGAAAAATACGATTTTGCAACTGCAAGAGCCGTAGCTGAGTTGAGAGTGCTTCTTGAATATACCTTGCCCTTTGTAAAAGTTGGAGGAACATTCCTTTCATTAAAAGGTGCCTCCGCAGTTGATGAAATTGACGGTGCAAAGGCGTCTTTAAAGACCTTGGGCGGTAAAATTGAGGGTGTAAATGAGTTTATTTTACCCGGTGGCGACAAAAGAGCAATAATAAATGTGAAAAAGATTTCGCATATTCCGTCAAAGTTTCCGAGAGTATCGGCACAAATCGCCAAAAAACCTTTATAATTTTCCCGAATACAAGCATTTTCGGTCGATTTTCCCCGACCGAAAATGCTTTATTTTTTTGTTTTCAGGTGTTATAGTGTAGGCACAGAGAGAAAAACAAGACAGGCTTTGTGGATGAAGTTTAAACCTATTTACGGAAAGGACAACCAATGATTAAAACATCATCTAAAAACAAAGCGAATTGCCAGATTCAGCTTTTACCCCACGAAAATATTTTACCGAATCCCAATCAACCCCGAGTCAGGTTTGATTACAACGAGCTTGAGGGTCTTGCGGTTTCGGTTCGCACAAACGGAATGTTGCAACCCATAAACGTACGAAAAAGAGCCGACGGTAAGTACGAACTTATTTCGGGAGAGCGTCGGTTAAGGGCGGCACGAATGGTGGGTATGACAAAGCTTCCCTGTGTGGTTATGGATGTTTCGGACGAACAGTCCGCACTATTTGCCATAATCGAAAATGTACAAAGACAAAACCTTGATTTTTTTGAAGAAGCGGTTGCCATTGAGAGGCTTATGACTGAATACGGTCTTTCTCAGGAAGAAATTTCAAAAAAATTAGGTAAGGCACAGTCCACACTTTCAAATAAATTAAGGCTTCTTCGTCTGCCCGAGGAGTTAAGGGATAAAATTTCCTATGCAGGTTTAACGGAACGCCACGCAAGAGCGTTGCTTTGTCTGCCCGATAACTCCACAAGGGGTAGAGTACTTGACATAATAATTGAAAGACACCTTACTGTTTCGGAGTCAGAGCGACTTATAAACGATGTTCTCCGGCGTAAAAAAGCCAAAAAGAAACCTCAAATGCGTGTCTACAAAGATATGCGAATCTTTATAAATACGTTAAATCACGCCGTTGACGTTATCCGCAAAGCGGGAATAGAAGCGGACACTGCAAAAAGCGAAACAGACGAGTATTTTGAATATGTAATAAGAATTTCAAAGCCCGAAGAAACGGCGGTTACCGAAGTAACAACCCAAGCAGTTTGATATATTCTCCGAAAGGAGTTTATATAGTGTAACAGCCCCCCTGTTACACAAGCCATATCTTTCTCTTTCACACCCCACATCCACAGCGGAACACCCTTGCCGAAAGGCAGGGGCGTTCTGCTTTTTTGTTAAATATAAGAGATAAGGGATAGGAGAGAAAAGCGAATCGGATTGCTTTTGTGAAAATATTGATTTTAGAAAAGTATAGGAGTATAATACATTTGTTTAAATACCTTTATTTAATGGGGGATATGTATGAAAAAGATTATATCAACCTTCCTGGCAATGGTTATTGTTTTAGGTTGTGTGGCTAATGGTGCCATGGTGGTGAAAGCTGATGCGGCTTATACATCGGGTTATTATAAATATACGGTAGCTGACAACAAAGCAACAATCACAGATTGCGATACTTCTATAAGTGGAAAGGTTACTTTACCTTCCGCTTTGGACGGCTATGTGGTTACGGCAATCGGAAACGATGCTTTTGAAGATTGCAACAGAATTACAAGCGTTGATTTGGGTTCGAATATTAAAACAATCGGAAGTTATGCTTTTGCGAATTGTACAGGACTCAGAACAATTGATATTGCCGATACTGTTACAGAAATCGGTGAAAGAGCATTCTATCAATGTACAAGACTTACAGATGTAATTATTGGTGATGGTTTAAAAAGCATACCTCAAAAATGCTTTGAAAAATGCGAGAACCTTGAAAAAGTTCAATTAGGTTCACAGATTACGGATATAGGTGCATACGCTTTTTCATATTGTGCATCGTTAAAAGAAGTTATTTTTAATAATTCACTTTCGGTTATTAATGAGTATGCTTTCCAAAAATGCAACTCTCTTTCATCTGTTGTTTTTCCGAGTAGTATGACCCAAGTTAAAGAGTACGCCTTCTATGACTGTGACGGTCTTGTATCATTGGATACAGGAAACGGCTTGAAGAAAATTGCCGATTATGCTTTCCATAACTGCGATGCTCTTAGCAGTGTAGTTATCGGTGACAGTGTGGCAACTATCGGTTATGCTGCGTTTATGTATTGTGAGTCTTTAAGTAATCTGGTTCTTGGAATTAGCCTTCATACCATAGGGAATTATGCCTTCAGTGGATGCCATTCTTTGGAGACAGTGCTTTTGCCCGACTCACTTAAAACTATAAAAGGTCACGCTTTCAACAATTGTGATTCTTTGATTCAGGTTGTTGGTGGCAAAAATGTGGAGGTAATTGAAAATTATACTTTTGCATATTCAGAAAAGTTAAAAATTGCGGAAATTCCTGAAAACGTTATAGAAATTACCGACGGTATGTTTTTGCATTGCACAAGCCTTCAATGGGTCATTATAAACTCAAATCTTCAGTCAATTGGTATGAATGCTTTTTCTGAATGTCCGTCACTAACTGACGTATTTTATTCGGGTAGCCAAAAAGAATGGGGATATACAGTTATCGAAAGCGGTAATAATGAACTCGCTCAGGCGGATTACCATTATTACAGAACCGAAGCCGATTATTATCATGCGTACAATAAAGTTGAACCCACTTGTATAGCGGAGGGTATTGCGGTGTATATCTGCGATTGCGGATATACAAGAAACTATGTTCTTCCTGCTACAGGTATTCATACAGAATCCCAATGGATTATTGATAAAGCTGCAACTAAGACCACTCCGGGTTCAAAACACAAAGAGTGTACCGGTTGTGGTAAAATGATTGAAAAGGCACCAATTCCTGCTTACGGAAATAATTATACCGATATTTTCCATTCCAATATATTCACTTTGTGGTGGATGTTGGGTTTTAATGGTAATGTAAATGTTTACGATTTTTCTCCCCGTGAAATTAAATTTTTTACTCTAAATAAAATTGATATAGACGATTATTGTGTGAAGGAAGAAACTTTCGAGTCCGAGTGGGGTTCATACATAATTCGTAGTTATTCAATTCCCGCAACTGTTTTTGAGGGCGAGGCACTTAAACACTTCAATATAAGTGATATTGAAACCCTCAGAAAAGATAAATCAAACGACCCTGTATATAATCCTGAAACCGATACCTATGATATGCAAGAGTTGGGTGGTTGGGGCGACTCCATTACATACGCAACCAAAGGCTATAAAACAGACGGTACCGGTGTATACGAAGTTTATGGTTACACGGTTGAAATGGCTTATGAAAAGCCCGACGATGCAGTTGAAAACTACGATTACATTATGCATAACGGCTATCCTGCAGAAATAGTCAGATGTATAAAAGTTACTATTGAATACAATGGAACAGATGTTAAATTCCTTTCTTGGGAAATAATTTCTATTGATGAAGTTCCGGATATTAAAGATTTAGTTCACAATCATATCTCATCCGATTGGATAACCGACAAAAAAGCCACAGTAAACGCTGCAGGTTCCAAACACCAGGAATGTACTCAATGTGGTGCGGTGCTTAAAACTGAAACAATACCCCAACTTAAACCCGCAACACCTAAGCTCAGTAAAATTGCAAATACTGCAAGTGGTGTACAGGTAACTTGGGGTAAGGTAACAGGAGCAGATAACTACACAGTTTACCGCAAAACATACGACGCAAAGAAAAAAGCATGGAGCGGTTGGACAAATATTGCAAAGAGTGTAACAAGCACATCCTACGTTGACAAAGCTGCAAAGTCAGGCACATATTACCTTTACACAGTTAGAGCCAATAACGAAGCAGGTGCAAGTGGTTA